>JAYUBR010000379.1:0-1890 GCA_043740775.1 Ferruginibacter sp.
TTGTTTTTGAAACGAGGCTTTGTATTATCTAAAGTTAATCATTATACTTTAGTATTGATGAGATTGCTCTTCATTTTTAAGGTTATTTTTCAAAGAACGTATGAACGGTAAAAAGAGAAGCCGGATAGAAATCCAGCCTCGTTGTTTGTCCAATATCCTATGAAAACCTACTAATCTCAGTAAAAAAACTGTGCCATTAATTTTTTCAGTATTAATTGAATTAAACATGGCTTTTAATTACTGGTTGGTGTAAAATAATTTTCCCATTTGGGGATTGGGTAGTATCCCATTTCTTGCCTTTTCTTTCTTTGTACTCTTTTAAGTTCTGTTTATTGGTTTAGGCCAGTGCAGGTTATGTACCTGCTATCCTGTTTTTTTGCTTTGGAGTCATCAAATTTTTAAAGGTTGCATGCTTAGGGCATGTTGTATAGTAATACCGGCATCTTTGTTGATAAAATAACCATAAGTTTTTTGGGATTTTCCCTGAAAACCTCGGGGGACTCTGATCTTATGGTTGGAGCCTCTTGCATTTGAGATGGTTGGGTTTGCGTGGTAATTGTAAATAAAATTTAAGCGGTGACACCTTTTATGAAGAGTCTACACTTATGAAGAGTTGTGGAGAATGAAAACTATCTTATCAGATTTTAAAATAAATAGTAAAGGTGCTTCCTTTGCCCCGTTCGCTTTCTACCACAATGTTTCCACCGGCAGCATCTACTATTTTTTTTGCAAGGTATAAACCTATGCCGTGGCCTTCTACTTCTTGCTGAAGCCTGCCATACATGTCAAAAATTTTATTCCTGTTTTTTTGGGCTATGCCAATACCATTATCGGTTACGGATAAAACAATATTGTTCCCTTTTTTTATAATGCTGATATTTATTACGGGTTGCTGATCACTTTTAAACTTAATAGCATTGGAGATGAGATTGTACAAAATGCTTCGCAGGTTCTTTTTTGAAAACATGATCTCCTTTACTTGCAATGCCCTGTTTATTACAGCTCCTGTTGCTTTAATTTTATCCTCCAGGCTCCATTCAATATTATTTAACACCTCTTGAATGTCTACCATTTCCATGCTTTTCATTTCACTTTCTATTTTGGCAATGGTAGCGATCTCGCTTATTAAGGAACGGAATTTTTTAACGGATGAGTTGATGATATCTAAAAACTTGTTCAGCTCAGGGTCAATTACTTTTACTTCATTCATTATGCCGATGCTTAATTCTATATTGCTCAGCGGGCCTAACAGGTCGTGCGAAGCAGTATTGATAAAATTATCAAGATCAGCATTGATGCGCAAAAGGCTTTCATTCTTTTTATCAAGGTCCAGTTGAATCCGTTTTAATTCGGTGATGTCATTAAAGGTAATGATGGCACCGTTTTTCTTATTATCTGTCTGCCGTATATAGGGCATCGTCATTATCTGGTACCATTTGCCATTGTCTGTTTCAATTTCCCTGGTAATAGTGCCTCCCTCTGCAATCACTTTTTTAATATCTGCTGCAATGGTTTCAAATTTTATATTGGTACTTATATTGCTTAACGGCCTGCCAATATCCGTTGGCAAAAAATTGATCTGTTTTACAGTGCCCGGCGAAAATTTCATTAACTGTAAATCATTGTTTACAAATAACTGGCCGTTGATATTGCTCCTGAAATAATTATTCAAATCGTCATTCATCTCCAGCAACTCTTTGTTTTTTAACTGGTAGTCTGCATTGATGGTGTGCAGTTCTTCATTTACCGACTGCATTTCTTCATTGGTGCTCTGCATTTCCTCATTGGCAGAAAGCCACTAGCATCCCATTGTAATCAAAAGAGATTCAATTGATTAGGATTTAGTTCTTTGAAAGATTGTAGATAATTTTTGTCAAACAGTTGATTGAC
>JAYUBR010000380.1:0-1887 GCA_043740775.1 Ferruginibacter sp.
TGGCAACCTGCGGCACAACTATTTACTGTTGAAACCGATCATGTATTTGGAAGAAAACATCCATGGACGGAAAATGTTTTGCCAGCCGCAACAGGGGCCATCGTAAATGCCAGTGTGCAATTTTTATTATAGTTTGCAACGGTTTTAAAAGTAGTAGTCATTCAGCAAAGAAAGTTTAAGTTTACCGGCGGCGATATTTCCAATTTCACATTTTATAAAATCAACCGGAAGCTGTAAATTCAATGTACATCAGGAGTTGTTTATTGTACAATAAAAAATAAAAATCAATGGTTGCTCAATTTAAAAATTATCAGGAATTGTCTGCTTTTGCAGCCAATAAAATAACCCGGTTAGTGAAGCATAATAAAAATGCCGTGTTATGTTTGGCTGCCGGCGATACGCCTGCTCTAACTTATGACCTGGTAGTTGAGGCAGCGAAAAAAGAATCTCTTGATTTTTCTTCTGTAACATTTATAGGGCTGGATGAATGGGTGGGGATAGCACAGGATATGCCCGGTAGTTGTTATCATTTTTTACAGCAAAAAATATTTAGCCCCCTTGACATACAAAAAGATCAGATTCATTTTTTTAATGCCATGGCAACTGATCTGCAGCAGGAATGCAATCGCATCAATACCATCATTCAAACAATGGGTGGTATTGACCTGGCACTGGTAGGCATTGGGTTGAACGGTCATATCGGTTTTAACGAACCAGGCATTGACCCTGCAGGGAATGCGCATGTAGTTGCGCTGGATGAAGTAACCAGCACTGTGGGGCAAAAATATTTTAAAACCACTACTGCACTATCCAAAGGCATTACATTGGGCATGGCACAAATCATGCAGGCCCGTGAAGTTTTGCTGCTGGCCAGTGGCGCAAAAAAAGCAGTCATCATCTGCAGAACATTGAAAGAAGATGTATCAAATGCGGTGCCCGCAGGTTTTATTACAACACATCCCAATGGATGGATATTGCTTGATGAGGATGCTGCGGCTGAATTATGATTTATTTGGCGATAATAAATATTGTATAGGGATGCTAGATTATTAGTAATACAGTAAAATAGTATCAGTAAAAAAATCCCCTTGTTGAAATCGCTATTCTTTATTTGTATAAGTTTGAAAAATGATTTTTTATTATTGCCGCAGTTAAAATTTGCTGATAATTAATAAAGATTTATTGGGTGCACGATAATTAATGATTGCCTATCTTGAAAAATATTTAACGATCAAATTGCGCTATATGAAAAGTTGCCCGTTTTTTTATGTCCCTTTCGTACTGATTGCCTTCGGCTGCAACCCTGCTGCCAAACAGGCCGAAGCCACGGCAGGTAGGGATTCTGCAGTAAAAGGACTGTATGCGTACGATAAAAACTTCTTAAAAAAATATACCCGGAAAGTAATTGAATTAACCAACGAGGACAGCACTGCAAAAGTATTGTTGTCGGCAGATTACCAGGGACGGGTTATGACCAGCACTGCTTTGGGCGATACCGGCACCAGCTTTGGCTGGCTGAATTATGCACTGATAGCTGCGCCGGAAAAAAAGAAACAATTTAACCCCGTTGGGGGAGAAGAACGTTTTTGGATGGGCCCCGAAGGTGGCCAGTATTCATTGTATTTTAAAGGCGGCGATTCTTTTAATATAGAACACTGGCAGGTACCTTCGTTTATTGATACTGAAATATATGATGTAACACAAGCCAGTAAATCCATGGCTGTTTTTTCTAAAAAAGCCAGTATAAAAAATTACAGCGGTACCAGCTTTGATATTGCCATTGAAAGAACAGTAAGCCTGCTTTCAAAAGATCAACTGGCAGAAAAACTTAATGTTGGTATTCCGTCAGATGTTCATTTTGTAGGTTTTGAAACAATCAACAAAGTA
>JAYUBR010000381.1:0-1883 GCA_043740775.1 Ferruginibacter sp.
GCGCCATAGGTAACAATAAAATTTTTATCTGCTGTAAAAAGCCGAAAGTAATGCCGCTCACTACCTGCCTGAGGTAATTGATCAATCGCTGTAATTTCAACTTTAGAAAAAGTTGCAAAGAGTTCTTTTATTCTATCGGTTGGTGTAAGCATCAAAATATTTTATTGTGGTAAAAATAGTTTAAAATGGAACAGTTCCCAAACGGTATGGTTTGAGGGCTTTATACCTATCGAATTATTCTTTTTAAAAACAAATACTTTACTTAGAAGCTGTTTGAGTTATTTAATTTAAAAGTCGTATTTCTATTTTTATCAGCCTAGTAAGCGAATTAAAGGATTTTCGATTTTATCAAATATTGCTTTAGTTCCATCTAATGGTAAAAAATATTTTTTAACTCAAACAGCTTCTTAGTCTTTTGAAGCCAGTGAAATCATCACCGTCATCTTTACCAAACCTCCTGATAAATTATTAATGAGCGTACCAAAATATATTTTAAAAATAATTTTGTGCAGGTTTGATAACCGCTGCAACAGCAATAAAATCAGTAGTTAACAGCAGTAAAAAAAATTGCTGTTGCAAAAACAAAAACGATTGTTTATTTTTCTGCCATCTTTCACTTTTAAATTACCGTATCATGCGCATTGATAAAATCATCATCAGTAACCATACATACTTTTAAAAAAATATGGCCGGGCCGGATTTTCAAAAATAGAGGCCGCATTAAAAAAACTTATTACCGCAGATAATAAAAGAAATATCAAATCGATGCTGGCATTTATAGATGATGCAGCAACAATGAAAAAAATAAAAGCGGCAAGAGTAACAGATGCCACAGATCCAGAACAGAATAAGATAGCTATTGATGCTTTTGCTAATCAGTACCAGCCTGATTATATTATGCTGCTGGGCGCACAGGACGTAATTCCGCATTGCAGGTTTAAAATTCTTATCCCGGATGATGATGATGCGTTTGTACCCAGTGATACGCCTTATGCCTGCGATGCGCCTTCCAGAGTGCTTGGCAGGTTGCCGGATATTACAGGTGGTACAGATCCGGCTTACCTGCTTAAACTTATTGAAAACAGCATCAACTGGAAACCGGAGAAATTATCCAGCTACGATCAATACTTTTCGCTGAGTGTAAAATGGTGGGAAAAATCTACCCGTCTTTCTCTGAATAATATTTTCGGCGATAATAAAACATTAAAGCTGGCACCACCTGCCCTTAACGGATACACGAAAAAAGAAATGGCAGCCCGGATACATTTCTTCAATTGCCACGGCGGTTTACGTACGCCTGATTTTTATGGCCAGCCAAATTCATCATCCAACTCCTATCCGGTTTGCTATAACACGGCGATGCTTGATGGCAAAATTGAGTATGGTACGCTGGTAACGGCAGAATGTTGCTATGGCGGTTTATTGTATAACCCTTACCAGCCCACGAAAATTCAATTGCCAATTTCCAATAATTATTTAGCGAATAATGCCATTGCTTTCGTGGGCAGCACAACGGCAGCTTATGGCCCCGCAGACAGCCTGGGAGGCGCAGATTATATAACCCAATATTTTTTGATCAGTGCCCGTAAAGGGGCTTCTTCCGGCAGGGCATTTCTGGAGGCACAGCAAAGGTTTGTAGAAAAAGGGGATGTAAAAATGGACCCGACAGATCTTAAAACAATCATACAATTTTTATTGCTTGGCGATCCCAGCCTCTCACCTGTTGAAGAACCCTTAAAAGAAAATGTAAAAACCAATCCTGTTGTTAGTGTACACAACCGGGCAATCAATGATATAAAAGAAAGAAAGGAACGCCGGATGAAGCTTACTCAAAAAAGTACCTTTATAAATATCGTGAGCGATGCGCCGGTAAAAATACAATC
>JAYUBR010000382.1:0-1883 GCA_043740775.1 Ferruginibacter sp.
GCTGCAGAAGCCTTTCCACTTACTATTTTTGCCCTGTGCCTGTAATAGTATAATATGCATCTTCTTAGTTGTTCAGCCAATACAAGTTTGGGGTTACTGCTGCTGTATATTTCACCTGTTCTTTCATTGGGATTAAAATCTTTTGCACACAAAATGTCGTACACTTTGAACAACCTGATACCCCAAAAATCAATTACATATCTTCTGCGCACCAAAATACTGCTAAACACTTCACTTTTTTTCCTGGTTTTAATACCGATGCAAATACCAAATGTCCTGGTATCATCCATGCTTAAATTTTTTACCAAAAAAGTTTTTAAATCAAGCGCTTCAATACTATTATCCTCTACCTGAAAGTTGAGTTCGTTGGCTGCGTGCCGCATATTGATCTGAAATTCCTCCAGTAATAAATTCCATTTTCCCTTGTCTTTTTCTTCAATCCCTTTTATAAGAATCGTTTTCCAGGAAGTACTGCACAACTGTGTAATACCTGTATTAATACACAGCCTGCACAATTTCATTAAAAACGGCACAGCAAATAATTCATCCCTGCGGTAAATACCCAGCCAGTATTTATCACTGTAACGGTTAAGGCCTTCATAATAAGGCAGGTTAAAGGGAGGCAGCACTACAGGACTTGCTGCCGGTTGTACATTCAAATCGTTGGTGGTAAACAAGGCAAACAATTCATCGCCACTGGCTGATTCCTTATCAATAAATTTATCCGCATGTTGCAGAATAAGTGCCTCTGTTGTTTTTGTAAGAGAAGCAATATCATTGGTATGGCAAAGCATGTTCCATTCGTAAATAACATTTGTTTTGGGAAACCGGATAATTAAGTGCCAGAAATTTTCCAGTGAAGGGCTCGCTACCCAGTTAATATTTCCGGTAAGAATTGGTGTGAAACTTTGGTTATTATCGCAGATGTTGATTTTTAACCGGGGCGTATAATCAATCGAATCCAATACCTTTTTATAAATTGTTTCGCATAACCAGCTATCGCCGATAAAAACATCTTCTGCTGGATAAGAACTGCATATATTGGGATATTTACTGGTATCTATCTCATAGGCAACCTCCAGCTTATCCAGTTCTGCGGTAAAGGCATCTACACTATAATGTTCCATGTCTATCAGTAACTGCTGTCGCAAACCAAAATGCACATCTCTTATTCTTACCTTGTTTACTGCCAGTAAAATATTATATAAATCAGCAGGTGGAATGATGCCACCCCTAAAATTTATAAAAATTGTATTTATCATATCCCAAACATACAAATTAAATAAAACATACTGTTAACGCATTAAGGCAAAGTTCTGTAACAGGTGATCTCACCGCACTTTGTATTTTTGAAAATTTATCTAAAGAACGAGGCATAGCCATGTGTGCTCTTCTTCCTGTACCACCGCAGTTGCTTTTGGTTGTACCAACCAGTCTTCCTAACTATTTAAAATAATTCCATTAATTATTTACCTGTTCGCAGGACGAAAAGGGATCGGTCTTGAAGTATTAGTTGGATACAACGGAAGCATGGAGTAGCTGCTTTTTTCCATGCTGATGCTTCCGGAAATAGAAAATGTTTTGTCGTTATTGATATACATAAGGCCCATGGATGCGGCTGAATATACCCCTAAACTATTCGGTCCGGAGAACATATTGCCTGGATTGGTTTTATTAAAACCGGTAGTGATAAAAGAGCGGTTAAAATTAATATAAGCGGGGGCAACAAGTATATTGGCAAAGGCGTACAAATTATTGTTTAACATGCGGTTTACCTGCAACTCGATAGGCGTACTTACAATAGTAGCATTGCCGCCTTTAAAAAAAGTAAAACTGGTGGAGATGCCACTGTACCTGCTAAAAGACCATTTCTTTGTTGAAAG
>JAYUBR010000383.1:0-6384 GCA_043740775.1 Ferruginibacter sp.
TTTAAAAAACGACGTTTAAAAGCACTGGCCTTTATGTCGAAATCATTTAGCTTACTTACTTTGGCGTACAGAATATCCCAGCTTTCAATGGGGTATAAACTCAAACAAAAATCCAATCCCCTGTTAATGACAAACTGGTGTGCGCCTTCTTCTGCCAACTGCTTTTTTAAAGCAGCGGGAACAAGAAACCGCCCTTTGGGGTCTATTGTAACCTCATATTCACCCAAAAAACCTGTCATCTATAGCTGAATTATACGTGAATAAATAATATTCACACAAAATAACACTTTTTCCCACTCCTTATTCAATTATACGGAAAAGATTTTTTTCCACAGGCTCAAATTGAGCAGGAATGTGGATTTCAGACTGTTTTGCCGGGTATGATACGTGTATTAGCTGTTGATACCGGTGTATAACCTGTGCATTACTTTTTAAGAAACATTTGCTTTTTTAAATGAAAATTGTCTGAAAATTTTTAAAGGCGTTTTTCTATAAATAAATCCATTAGCTATTGAGAGAATTAAAGCAGCTAATTGTTTGTACATTTATCTTATAAATTAAATACCATGGGACTTGTTTATGCAGAAATAGAATTGATAAATGCCGAAGATATTGGACTGGCACGCCGTTTCATAATTGGCAAAAATGAAGTGAAACGAATGTTTGTAAAAAATGCTGGTAGATTCAGGAGCATATAATTTATGCATCAACGAAAACATTCAACAACAACTCCAGTTGCCTTTTGTTGAAAAAAGAAAGGCCCAATTGGCAAATGGGCACATTGAAAAATATGATGTAGTTGGTCCAATTCAACTAAGATTTAAAAATAGAAAAACAGTTTGTAATGCCATGGTTTTAGCTGGAAACAATGAACCATTATTGGGAGTTATTCCATTTGAAGATATGGATGTACTCATTCCCCCATTACGACAGGAATTAATTGTAAACCCTGATCATCCATATTTTGCACAGATGAAATTAAAATAGACCATCTTCTAATCTGGCAATATCCCTAAATTTTTGCCAGCGGAAAACTAAGAAAAAATGCAGTTCCTTTTCCTGGCAAACTTTCGGCCTTAATGCTGCCGCGATGGGCTTCCACCATTGTTTTTACATAACTTAACCCCAGCCCAAAACCTTTTACATTGTGCAGGTTGCCGGTATGCGCCCGGTAAAATTTTTCGAATATTCGGCTAAGGGTTTCTTTGTTCATCCCAATACCATTGTCTTCTATTTTTATTTTAAATGTATTGCCCGCAGTTTGTGTAGTGATCTTTATCCGGAGGTCATCTTTGGAGTATTTTACCGCATTATCCAACAGGTTACTCACCAGGTTAGTAAAGTGTACATCATCCGCCATCAATACATCGTTTGTTGCTGCGAGAGTTACATCCAACTGCCCTTTCTTTTCGGCCACCTGCAAATTAATATTGTTTAACGCACTTGTTATTAAATCATGCGCATGTAGTTTTTTCAGATTCAACTGCACTTCCTGCTTATCCAGCAAAGCCGCCTGTAGTATGGTTTCTACCTGTTTGTTCATGCGTTTGTTTTCTTCCTTTATAATGCCGGTAAAATAATTCATTTTCTCCCGGTCGTTAATAACCTTTTCATTTTTTAACGCATCTACTGCCAGCGAAATAGTAGCGAGCGGGGTTTTAAATTCATGCGTCATATTGTTGATGAAGTCAGATTTTATTTCGCTGAGTTTTTTCTGTTTTATCAACGCCCTTACGGTAATAAAAAATGCGCAAATTATAATGATGGTAAAAACAATGGCACCAACAATAAACCAGGTCATCGATTGCCAGATAAAACTTTTGGCATGTGGCACAATTAAAATCAGTAATTCTGATGGAGATATTCCCTCTGACAAACTTCCGGTAGGTGATTCAAGCGGCAGGACAATCGGATTATTATTGGCAGAGTCACTGTAGAGTTTGTAAAAATTATCTGATTGAATTTCATCTCCAATCAGTGAAGTAGAACTGATGGCAAATTCAAAGGGAATTTTTTCAAGATTTTGTTTAATAAATGCTTTATGAATAATATCCCTGATCTCATCCCTGGAATAACGTTGGGTTATGGAGGGTTTATAAATCTCCCGTTGTAATCTTTCGCTGGGAAATATGAAACCACCTTTTTTTGTCAAAGGCATTAAATTCCCTTTTTCAAGCATCAGGTCTACCGAAGCCTGGTAAGTGGCCATGGTTACATGTTCTTTAAATTTTTGTGCTTCCGATTTTAGAGACCCTTTAATCCATAGTATCTGAAAAAAAATAATACCCAACAGTGAGAGCAATATTAAAACGGTAATAACAGGGAAAATTTTCTTCATACTTACAAAAGTAAATTAGTAACAAGCTTTACGCTGGTTAAAAAGCTGTAAAAGGTAAATTTAACGAAGGTTTTAGAACTAACAACATTTCCAAAAATAAGGGGTTGATTATTTCGGTAAAATAAAATAATTGAATTATTTTAGAAACATGATTTCACCAGCAGCAGGCATATTATTAATTGCAGACCCCTTTTTAAAAGATCCGAATTTTATGCGGACGGTTATTTTTATTTGCGAACACCAGGAACAGGGTAGTTTTGGATTTGTATTGAATAAGCAGTTTGAACAAACACTGGATGAACTGATGACCGGTTTTGATGGATTTCCTATACCGGTTTATTATGGCGGACCAGTACAAATAGATACCATTCATTTTTTGCATCAATACCCTGAACAGGTGCCTGGCGGCATGGAAGTAATGAAGGGTGTTTACTGGGGTGGTGATTTTGAAAAACTTTCTGAGATGGTAAAAAATCAGGAATTGGATTTTAATAAAGTGCGTTTTTTTATTGGATACAGCGGCTGGAGCGATGGCCAGTTGAATAGCGAACTGAAAGAAAAAAGCTGGCTAACAGTATCGGCTACCCGGAATTTAATCTTTCATCCCCAGCCGGACGATATCTGGAAAGACAGTCTTAAACATTTAGGCGGTGATTATGAAATGATGATCAATTTTCCGATTGATCCATTGCTGAACTAATGCCTGCATTTCTACCAGTTGTGAATGGTGAATGGTGAATGGTGAATGGTGAATTTTGTCGGTAGCAAAAAAAATCTACTCTTTTATTACTACAGTTTTTTATTGCATTACTTTATTGCATTACCTTAAGGGAATGTTTTACCAACTTGTAAAAGTTATAGCAAGAATAGCCATCCCATTTTACTGCCGGGATATCAAAATAAATAAAAAAGAATTGCTGAAAAGCAAGGGCCCATTATTGCTTGCAGTGAATCATCCCAACTCATTTTTAGACGCTGTTATTTTATGTACTTTGTTTAATCAGCCGGTATATTCCCTGACCAGGGGCGATGCGTTTAACGGAACATTTATCAGCGCCATTTTACGCTCTTTAAAAATGCTGCCGGTGTACAGGGTAAGCGAAGGCGTTGAAAACCTGGAAGGAAATTATACCACCTTTAATACTTGTACCGAAATATTTAAACAAGGGGGAATGGTATTAATTTTCAGTGAAGGAAGATCCGAAAATGAATGGCACCTCCGTCCCTTAAAAAAGGGGACTGCTCGCCTGGCCATTGCTGCATGGCAACAAAATATTGCGTTAAGTGTGTTGCCCATTGGTGTCAATTACAATAGCTTTAATTTATTTGGCAAAAACGTGCATGTTAATATGGGTGAGGTTATTGAGCTTAAAACAATGGTCAACAGCTTTAAAGACAATGGCCGTTTATTAAACGAATTAACAGGTACCATACAACAGCAGTTGCAATTACTGGTGTATGAAATTGATAAAAATAACCATCAAAAAAAAGCGGCCACATTTCAAATTACAATGAGTGCTGTAAAAAAAACGATATTGCTTTTACCAGGAACAGCCGGTTTATTGCTGCATTGGCCTTTATATATTTTCCTCAAAAAAATGAGTTTAAAAAGAACTTTTTTAGAAGGCCATTTTGATTCCATAATGGTGGGTTTGCTGATAGCAATTTATCCCTTTTATCTTTTGCTTTGGGCACTGGCACTTTATCTTTTTTTTGGTGGGTATTGGGGTGTTGCCCTTTTTATTGTGTTGCCCTTTTTTGCCTGGTGCTATGTACAGATTAAGCAGCAAATTGATAAGTGATACAGAGGTTTTCTGAGCTAAAAAAAAATTGCGGCTTTTGCAATTGCCGGTAACGAAACAGTGGCTGGTAATAAATCAGCCACTGTTGTTATTATAAGATGATGTTAGAAATTGTACCATACATTCATCCGGAAAATTCTTACACACAATATTTTTTATGTATCGCGTTTGTCACAACTCAAATTTAAAATCAGCTTCTTTTACATCCCTGCTGTTGCCACCGATAAACAGTTTATAATTACCTGGCTCTGCAACATATTTTAAATCGCTGTTGTAAAATTTAAGGTCTTTATTGCTGATGGTAAATGTTACTTTTTTTGACTCCCCTGCCTTTAATGCAATTTTTTGAAAGCCCTTTAATTCCTTTACCGGCCGCGTGATTGACCCAACCATTTCCCTGGTGTATAACTGCACTACTTCTTTACCTGCAACATTACCAGCATTGGTTACAGTAACAGTAGCAGTAAAGGTTTGATTGCTTTTGAGGGTATTGTTGCTTAAAGCAATATCGCTGTAAGTAAAACTGGTATAACTCAACCCATAGCCAAAAGGATACAAAGGATCATTGGAAACATCTAAGTAATTGGAACGAAATTTTTGAAACCATTTACCATCCGGCAGCGGGCGGCCCGTATTTTTATGATTGTAGTAAAGTGGCACCTGACCTACGTTCTGTGGAAAAGTAGTACTCAGTTTTCCAGAGGGATTTACATTACCAAACAATACATCCGCAATGGCATCACCGGCCTCGGTTCCACTAAACCATACATTTAAAATGGCAGGTACCTGCTCATTTTCCCATTGCAACGTTAGCGGCCTGCCAGTAAACAATACCAGTACCACCGGCTTGCCCGTTTTTAACAATGCCGCCAATAATTCCTGCTGAATTTTTGGGATGCCGATTTCAGAACGACTGGCAGATTCGCCACTCATTTCTGCAGATTCGCCTAATGCCGCAACAATAACATCAGCCTGGTTAGCGATGTCGAGCGCTTCTTTCAAAATCACTTCATTGAAACGGTTATCGCGGTGCAGGGTTTTACCAAACATGGTGGCCCTTTCTTCAAACATACTGTCTGCATCCAGGTTAGAACCCTTTGCATAAATAACTTTTCCATTACTACCCACTGCATTTTTTAATCCCTGTAAAACAGAAACGGGTGTAGAAATATCTGTAGCAACGCTCCATGTGCCAGACATATTTTCTTTAGCGTCTGCCAACGGTCCAATCAATGCAATGGTGCCGCTTTTTTTGATAGGTAACAAACCGTTTTTATTTTTTAATAATACAAAACTTTCTTCCGCAATTTCTTTGGCAGCTTTTCTATTAGCGGGTGTAAATATTTCTGTTGCAGCACGCTGTTCATTGCAATACCTGTAGGGATCATGAAACAAACCCAGTTTATATTTTGCTTCCAGTACCATGCGGCATGCAATATCAATTTGCTGCAGGGTTACTTTTTTTTCTGCAAGCGATTTTTTTAATGTAGATAAAAATCCTTCTCCCACCATGTCCATATCAACACCGGCATTTAAAGCCAGTGAAGAAACCTTTTGCAAGTCTCCCATACCATGATCCATCATTTCATTAATGCCGGTATAGTCGGTTACAACAAATCCTTTAAAGCCCCATTGATTGCGCAATACATCCGTCATTAAAAATTTACTGGCAGTAGCGGGTATGCCATCTACCTCATTAAAAGATGCCATTACACTTCCTGCACCTGCATCCACCGCGGCCTTGTAAGGCGGCAGGTATTCGTTGTACATTCTCACCCGGCTCATATCGGTGGTATTGTAATCACGGCCGGCTTCTGCAGCACCATACATGGCATAATGTTTTACGCAAGCCATAATAGTATTGTCCTTTGAAAGATCAGTGCCCTGGTAACCCTTCACCATTGCCGCAGCTATCCTTGAACCGAGGTAAGCATCTTCGCCATTGCCTTCTGAAATCCTTCCCCAGCGTGGGTCACGGCTGATGTCAACCATCGGGCTAAAGGTCCAGCAAATGCCATCTGCACTTGCTTCGCTTGCTGCAATGCGGGCAGCTTTTTCTACCAGCTCCATGTCCCAGATACAGGACATACCCAATGGAATTGGAAAGGTTGTCTGGTAGCCATGAATTACGTCCATCCCAAATATCATCGGAATTTTTAACCGGCTTTCTTCTACCGCTACCTTTTGTACGGCCTTTATTTTTGCCACGGATTTAATGTTGAAAAGCCCCCCGACTTTTCCTTC
>JAYUBR010000384.1:0-6380 GCA_043740775.1 Ferruginibacter sp.
CTGTAATATTCGCTTCCCCACAATCCTTTTTCTTCCCCACTTACCGTCATAAATACCATCGTTCTTCTGGGCCCATTACCTGCTGCTTTGGCTTTGGCAAATGCTTCTGCCATTTCAAGCACGCCACAGGTTCCGCTGCCATCATCATCGGCGCCATAATAAATTTTTCCGTCGTGTTTACCCAGGTGATCATAGTGAGCAGTACAAAAAACCAATTCATCTTTTTTATCGGTACCCTCAATAATGCCCAGTACATTACTTGCGTTAATTGTTGTGCGAAATTTATTGTATTTAAACAGTACCGGAATGTTGGTTTCGGTAAGCCAGCTTGCATCAATGGGCTGTGCAGTTTTCACCTGTTTTAAAAGCGTATCAAAATTATTACCAATAATATTTTTTGCATAGGCATGAGACAACAACGCATAATTTACAGGTGTGCCTGCATCTTCGTGCGGAAAATAAAGGGTACTTTTTTTACTGTTGTCAATAGCCCTTTGCGTAAAAGTTTCCTGCGCCGGATTAATTACAAATACACCGGCAGCACCTTTGGCTTTTGCAGTGGATAGTTTTAAACTTAATCCAGGGTAAGTCCATTTGCCGGAGTGGTTGTCAGGGCCGATAAAATATTTACCTTCTTTTTTTGGTTCACCTAAAAAGAAAACAACAATCTTATCTTTAACATCAATGCCGGAGTAATCACTATAAGTTGAATCATCAATTCCATACCCTGCAAAAATGATGGCGGAGGCATTGTTATCACCAGTTTCGTTGTTGGCAGCAGAGCTGATATAATCTTTGCCATATATTGCTGGCTGGTTGTTTACCTCAATTTCGCTGTTAAGACTATCCTTGTACAACGGATAAAATTGCTGGTAGCCGTTTAAAGATTTTGCAGTGGTAAGTCCTATTTTTTTAAACTGGCTTTCAATATAAGCAGCGGCCTTGCGTTGTCCCTCTGTTCCCGTTTCACGGCCTTCCATTCCATCGCTGGCAATAATGGTTAATTGTTTTTTTAAATCTGCCGCAGTGATGGTAGCGGCATATTTACCGGCTTTATCTTTTTGGGCAAACGTTAAAAATTGCAGGGTAAGTAAAAAACTTAAAAGAAAAAGTGGTTTTGTCATGTATGAATTTTTAATCAAAATAAAAGCAAAGGCTTTAGTTTTTAATTTTTATTGATGAATGGTTTTAGATGTATGATGTCTGATTTTTTGATGTCGGATATAAAGGGTCTCAATCGCCAGAAGTTATGCTCTGAAAGTTTTGAGAAGTATAAGCGCATCGAACTGCTGCGTGAGGGATAGAAGCGGAAATACTTTTTTTGAGGCACAAAAAAAAAAGATTGCAGCGGATAGCCCGACCCCTTGCGCAGCTTGGGGACACGCCCAAAAAATGCTACAACTTTACCTGGTTAATGTATAATCTCAACAGGTCATTTTATTGATCCTTAACTGGTGTCTTTCGCCTTCAAAAGCAGTGTTCATAAATATATCCAGCATTTTTTCTGCGTCACCATCCCTTACAAAACGGGCCGGTATACAAATAATATTGGCGTTATTGTGTTTACGTGCAAGTTCTGCCAGCTCTTCTCCCCAGCAAATAGCGGCCCTGATGCCCTGGTGTTTATTGGCCGTGATGGCAACACCGTTTGCACTGCCACATAATAAAATACCAAATGCAGCTTCAGCTTTTTCAACCGCACAGGCAACAGGATGCGCAAAGTCCGGGTAATCTACCGACTCTTTATTGTAAGTGCCAAAGTCTTTAAATGCTACCCCTTCTCCTTCTAAAAAAGAAATGAGGTCTTCCTTGCAGTCAAATCCGGCATGGTCGCAGCCGATAGCGATTGGTAATTGTAAGTTGAATGTAGGCATGGCTTTAATTGATAATTGGTGAACTGAAAATTGATAATTAAAAGACATTACAAATTTAAAGTTTATCCATTAAACAATTATCCATTATTTAATTATCTATTACAACTAGTCCCATTCTTTTTCTTCTTTGGCTTTTTTCTTATCAACACTGCTTGCCAGTAATATACTGACCCAATACAAGAGTAACAGTGGAATGGCTACAATAAACTGGCTGGTCCAATCGGGGGATGGGGTAATAACAGCCGCCACCACTAATATAATCACAAAGGCAAATTTGAAATATTTTTTCAACATCGCTCCTGTAATAATGCCAATCTTTGCCAGTACAAAAGCCAGTACCGGCAATTCAAAAGCAATGCCACAGCCCAATATAAGGTTGGTAAGGCTATCCACATAATCGTTGATGGAAGGCCGGTATTGAATAATGGCCGATTTACCCAGGGTAAAACCAGCTAAAAAATTAAAAGTAAACGGAGCCAGCAAATAATAGCCAAAAGCGGCGCCGGTAAAGAAACACAGCGATACAAAAAAGATACTTTTCTGGCCATATTTTTTTTCTTTGGACGAAAGGGCCGGTTTTATAAAACGCCAAAGCTCCCAAAAAATATAAGGAAAAGCCACAATAACACCACCAATCATGGCAATGTTGATGGCTGAGGTAAAAGTGCCATTTACTTCGGTAACCTGAAAATTAATGACAATCGTGGGCATACAAAAACTATCGCCCAGGTGCAGCCAGTGCCCGAAGTTGCACAGGGCACCGTAGGTAAAAAATTTAGGAAAGGTTGGAGCAAGAATAATATTATCGTACACCCAATCGACGTATACAAAAATTAAAACAACAGCTACCAGCCATACAAGTACACTACGGATTAAATGCCAGCGCAATTCTTCAATGTGGTCAAAGAAGGTCATTTCTGTGGGCTCTTCTTTATCTTTTCCGCCTATACGTTTAAAAAAAGTTTTTCTATCGGATGCTTTTGTTGCCAATTTAATTAGTTGTTGAGTATTTTAATATGGTTACGTTACAAATATATTTAGCTGGCAAATGTAAAACAGTTTTACCATTGCTGATGCTACCCTTGTTTTTTGAATTTTATTATCTGGTACAAAATATACGCCTTCTGTGTTGCTATGGTTTTACATCTGTTGCAGATGAAGTAGAAAGCTGAGTAACATTGCCGGTACGTTTTAATACACCCCATCCCTGCAACTCGCCTTTTATGGCTTTGCTGAACGATTTAATAATGATATAATACATTAGTTGCCGGTACACCAGCCGCTGCGGTATCATCCAGATCAGTTTTTTATAATCTTCTTTTTCAAATGCAAAAGCAAGTGCCGCACCGGCAACATCAACCAGAGTAAAAATGAGGTAATAAATAACGATGTGTGTTATGCTGGCTGGTATAATGCCAAATCCGGCTGCAACTAGACTCAGTACCAATATCAGGTCGGCCAATGGTGCCAGAAAAGGCAATATCATTTGAAAGATGAGGATATTGGGCATGGCCACCATACCAAAATTTTTATATTTTGGATTGAATACCGCATCGCGGTGTTTCCAGAAACACTGCATTACCCCAAAGCTCCAGCGAAAGCGCTGCTTCATAAACTGACGCATGGTTTCCGGAGCTTCCGTATATGAGATGGCGTCATTGCAATTTCTTACCTCGTAACCAATGCGGTGAAGCCGCATGGTAAGGTCACAATCTTCTGCCAGTGTATCGGTTGTTAAGCCACCAGCTTCTATAACCGCCGCTTTTCTGAAAGCCCCGATGGCACCAGGTACTACAGTAATACAATCCAGTAAATCAAATGCCCGGCGGTCAAAATTTTGTGAAGTAATGTATTCAATACTTTGCCATTTTGTAATCATATTAATTTCGTTGCCCACCTTTACGTTGCCTGCCACTGCTGCTATTTTTTCGCTGGTAAATTTTTGCATCAGCTTTGATACGGCATCGGTTTTTAACTGCGTATCCGCATCAATACAAACCACAAATTCACTATTGGCTTTTGCTATACCAACATTTAATGCAGAAGCTTTACCTCCATTTATTTTCGTATACACTTTAACGTTAGCGACATTTTTAAAAGTATTGCTTACAGTGGCGTAGGTACTGTCTTTACTGCCATCATCAACAAAAACCACCTGCAGGTTCGGATAGTCCTGCATCAGCAAACTATTTACAGTTCTTACTGCATTTATTTCTTCGTTATAAGCCGGCACAATAATGCTTACCAGGGGTATATTACCGGCAAATGGGGTAACAGCGGGTATTTGTTTAGCTTCTCTTTGCTTTTGTATGCCTGCCAGCAAAGCCATCACCAACATTCTGCCTACAGAAAGAATGATGCCTACTATAAACAGGGCAAATAAAATATGGCTTCCCCAGTAAGCAGCTTCTGCAAAAAAGAAATTGAGCTTTCTCATCCAGCCATCCTTGCTGGGCGGAAGCGGCGGCATTACATCATTTTTTGTTTTGCCCATTAAATCGGCAACCGTGGTAAACACACAACCTCTTTTTTTAAAGTAAGCTATTATGCCGGGCAACGCATCCACAGTGGCCTGCCTTGTTTCGCCTCCTGCATCATGTAATAATATAATACTGGCATCGGTTGATTCTGCAATGCGGATGGTTCTGGCCACAATGCTGTCTGCACTTACATTTACCTGCCAGTCGTTGGGATCAATACTTTCACCAATGGTGATATAATTGTCTTTTTGGCTTCGGGCTATTGGTTCAATTTCTTCGTAGGTCTGGGGCTCACTATCCGCATTGTAAGGCGCCCTGAATAAAATGGTAGAACGACCCGTAATACTTTCTATTAAAAGCCGGGTAGATTTGATTTCCAGCTCTGCCCGTTGGGGGCTCATTTTTGCAATATTACCGTGGGTAAAAGTGTGGTTTCCTATTTCATAACCATCTCTGTAAATGCGTTGCAGCAATGGAATATTTTGCTCTGTATTTAACCCAATTACAAAAAATGTAGCAGGTATTTTTGCTTTTTCCAGTATATCTAAAACTTGTGGTGTAAACTCCGGACTGGGGCCATCATCAAAAGTTAAAATTATTTTATGCCCAGGTCCTAAAGGCGTTTTATCTTCCCCAAATTTTTGGTACACGTAGCCGGAAGGGAGTGCTTTATATTCCTGTTCTGTAATCAGTAATTCCGAACTGTCAATCTGAAGATCAATCTTACCTTCCTGTGGAGTATAAATTATCCTCAGCAATTCTCCTTCCCCGGTTGCAGTTGGCTTGCGGTTTATATTAAAAGGGATGCTGGCAAGTTGGGAAAAATCAAAAGGTTTTTTTTGTAATGTGGCATTATTTAAATTAGTATTGTAATAGGCCCATATTCTTGGGTCTTCGCCTCCCAAGCGCCACAAAGCTGTTCCCGCAGTTGCATACTCATCGCTAAAGCGAAGGATATTAAAAGTAGTAGCTGCATCTGTGCACCATATTTCGTGTTTTATTTTAATCAGTTCCCTGGTACTCTCGTCAGTATGTTCATCTGTATAACTAAAATGCAGGTTATAGCTATCATCGTCATAATCAATGGTAGAATTAGAGATTTTGGCTTTATCAATGGCCTCGGCATAAGTCATTTCTTTTACTAATTTTTTTCCTTCGTCATCAGTTGTCCAGTCGTAACCGTAGCCTGCCACACCTAAAATTATTTTACTGCTTTCTATTTTAGAAGCTGTCCAATCCAGCGCTTCTTCAATCCATTTCTGTCCGCTGATTGGTCCCGGGCCAGACCCGGGGTTGTACTGATCGTAGGCCATTAAAATAAGAAAGTCGTTATAGTCGGATAATTTTTTGTAATCGTAGTCGTCATTTTTTACAGCAACGTCCATGGTAACAATCATATTTTGTGCATGTAAGGCAGCATACAATTGTTGCTGAAAATGGGTAAGGGGTTCGTTGGTGGGTTCAATAAGGTCTTCAAAATCTATATTAATACCCTGTAGGTGATAATAGGATAAGGTATCCATTACCTGCTGAATGAATTTTTGTTGCTTAACAGGGTTGTTTAAAATGCCATGCAATAATCTGCCATCAAAATCGGGTCTTAATTTGCCGGATACATCTTTTAAAGTTGAATTAAAATTGTTCAGTATGGGTATTATCCGCAAACCTTTTGCCCGCATTAAATTAAGGCCTGCAGTGTCTATCCTGGTTTGTAAACGAAAGTTATCAGCGGTATCAATAAAAAACCATTCAGGGAAAATGGTATTTAGTTTATCGCCGTATTTATCCAGGTCGGGTAAAGAAGTAGTGGCCGTCCAGGGGGTATAAAATGCGGCCCGTATAAAAGGTATTTTATTTACCGCTTTGTTTTGCGATTGCCGGATTGCTTTTAGCGAATCGTCTTTTATTTTTTTTATTAAAAAATTCTTAAAGCCTTTGTATTTTTTATTTTGATTATTGGCCAGGGTTAATGGGTTAGAGGGATCTAATTTATTCTCGTACGATTTTGACAGGCTTTCAATATTAA
>JAYUBR010000385.1:0-1878 GCA_043740775.1 Ferruginibacter sp.
TTTAAAAGCCAGGTAGATGACTGGAAGAAAAAATATTTATTAATTGCACCCATCACTGGAAAGGTTGCCTTTGCTGCATTTGTTCAGGAAAATCAACAGTTGCAAGCCAACCAAACCATCTGTTTTATTAACCCAGGCAACAGCGAATATTATGCACAAATAATAATACCTCAATCCAACTTTGGTAAGGTGGCAGTAGGGAAGCAGGTATTGCTAAAATTCGCCTCCTACCCATTTCAGGAATATGGTGCGGTAAAAGGAAAAGTCGCTTTCATTTCTCACATCCCTACAGATAGCGGTTACCTGGCAAAAGTGGTTTTAATAGATGGCCTAAACACCAACTACAAAAAACAAATTCAATACAGGGATGGCCTGGTAGCACAGGGTGAAATTATTACAAAAGATTTACGGTTGCTGCAACGGTTTTATTATGGAATTGTAAAACAGGTAAATTGAACACCGACAATACTTTTGTGCGATAGACATTACTGTCCATCCATCTTCTCAAACCCCTGCTCCAAATCTTTAATTATATAATCCGGCTCTTCCAAACCAACATACAACCGAAGCATGCGGTGTTCTTTATGTTGGGAATTAAAATGGGCAGCAACAAAGCCGGCGCATTTTGGAATGATGAGGCTTTCATGTCCGCCCCAGCTTACCGCCATTAAAATATGCTGCAGGCTGTTGCAGAATTTTTCAATCTGCTCTACCGTATCAGCCTTTATAATAAAAGTGAGTAATCCACAGGCACCCTGCATTTGCTGTTTGGCCAGTGCATATTGCGGAAAGCTATCATCAAAAGGAAAGAGGACGGCCTCTACCTTATCATGTTGTTTCAGGTAATCAATTACCTGGTGGGTTGTTTGCGTAATGTGTTGCAGGCGCATGGGCAATGTACGTAAGCCACGGATCAATAACCAGGCATTAAAAGGCGAGATACTGCTGCCAATATTCATGTACTCCGAATTAAAAATCCGCTCCATCATTTTAGCACTGCCGCTTAATACACCAGCCACCGTGTCGCTGTGGCCACCAATGTATTTTGTGGCTGATTGCAGGGTAAGGTCAATGCCATAATCCAAAGGCCGCTGATAAAGCGGTGTGCAATAACTGTTGTCAATAATGGTGATTATATTTTCTGCTTTTGCCAGTTCGGCAACGGCTTTTAAATCCTGTATGGCGTAGTCCCAACTGTTAGGGCTTTCAAGGTAAATCACCGTGGTATTCGGTAAAATGGCCCGCTCAAAGTTTTCAATCTCACGGCCATCTATATACGAAGTGGTTACACCAAAGCGGGGCAAAATTTCGTTGAACATTTTTTGCGCCCAGGTATAAGGTTTTTTAACTGACACAATATGGTCGCCACTTTTTACATTGGCCAGTACGGCCGCAAAGATGGCAGCAGCGCCACTGTTAAACACCAGGCAATCTTCTGCGTTATCCAGCGCTGCCAGTTTCTTTCTTAAAATATCTACGGTTGGATTAAGGCCACGGCTGTATAAATAAGTGGAGTATTCATCTGCAAAAGCATGGCGCATATCGTCCACTGTTTTAAAAGCAAAATTGCTGCTCTGTACAATGGGCGGGGCGATGGCATTAAAATAATTTTCCCTGTCTTCGGCCAGTTCGTTGATGATGTAAGAGATGTCCATTTTTGTTTGTTATTATGTGAAGGGCTAAAGCCCCTTATTAGAATTTTCTTAATCTCTGATCTCCAGGCTAAAGTCCGGAGCAATTCATGACTTGCCTTGGGGTTTTCTTAAAATAAAATATAGCCCCATAAACAATCCCAAAATTACAACCCCAATAATAGCGGCTTTGGGATCTGCAATGGCGATACTAACCCCCACAAAGAAATAGGCTGCCATAAATATC
>JAYUBR010000386.1:0-6378 GCA_043740775.1 Ferruginibacter sp.
GTGTGTCCTCAGAGAATCCGGTCTGACCTTCGGTGCCGACCTGATTCACCGGATAGTTTTCCCGGTCTGACCTGCTGAGCCGACCGGTTTTATTTATAGAAAGATTTAATTATGAAACAACAATTATCTGTAAAAAAAATATTAATGTATGTGGCGCTTACACTGGCGGCGCTCACATTCATTTATCCGTTTGTGTGGATGATTGGCGCTTCACTGGCACCTTTGAACGACATTGGAAAAATGACGCTGTGGCCTGATCATGCAGGAATGGAAAATTTTAAAATGATGATCTCAAAAATCCCTATTGGCCGTTCATTGATTAATAGTTTACTGGTGGCGATTTTTACAACCTCTCTGGTAATGTTAACCGGTTCAACAGTGGGTTATGCACTGGCCAAAATGCAGTTCAAAGGGCGGCAGCTTATTTTTTACATCATTGTTTTTACCATGTCATTGCCTTTTCAGATCACGCTGATTCCAAATTATATTACCATGGTAAACCTGCACCTGGTAGATACTTTTTTTGCATTGATCATTCCGTTTGCGGTGAGTGCATTTGCTATACTCATGTTCAGGCAGGCTTTTCAGGGATTGCCGCAGGCGCTGATAGATGCGGCAAGATTAGATGGGTGTTCTGAAATGGGAATCATATTCCGCATACTTTGGCCCAATATAAAACCCACTTTGGTTACGGTAGCCATTTTATCATTTATTGGTTCGTGGAATGAAGTGTTGTGGCCATTAATTGTAATAAGAAATGAACAACTAATGACGATGCCGCAATTGGTTACCTTGTTTGCAACAGGCGGCCGTGCAGACAGTCAGTTGGGTGTAAAGATAGCAGCAGCGGTATTATTGGCGCTACCTGTAATGATCGCCTTTTTATTTTTTCAAAAACATTTTATACAAAGTATGGCCTCCACCGGGCTGAAAGATTAATGCAATAACAATAAAAATTGAGTGAATGAATATGAATAAAAGTTCCATCAGGTTATATGCTTCTGCGGCCGCAGTCATCAACCAGTTTTTGTTTTTACCAGGCGAAGACCGGGTAAAAAACATCGTTGAAAAAGTTGCCGGGTTTAATGAAAAAGAAGTAGAAGAATGTTTGGCAGATGTGATGAAAGATTTTGCTGCAAGGCACAGAAATATTAAAGCTGTTTTTCAGGAAAATTTTGATAAAGTAAGCGAACAATATACAGGTGATCTCTCCGGTTTTTCTGATGGCAGAAAAAAACTACTTGGCGCTTACTTTACAAAAGAATATTCTATACAGGCCGCCGCCTTGTTCAATCCATCTATTGTGCCTCATCCCGATCAACAGGGATTAAAGCAAAATGAACAACGGTTTGTGATGAGTTTAAGGGCAACAGGAGAAGGACATATTTCTTCCATAATTTTTAAGACAGGTGTGGTGGACGATACATCAAACATTGTACTTGATAAAGTCCAGGAATATTTTACCAGGCTTAATAAAAATGAGGCCGCAACATACAGTAAAGATTTTATTAAAACACGGGCGGCTTTTTTTACGGGTTTTAAAACAACTATCCTCGAAAACCTGCCCGACAATTTTACAGCCGCAGCGGCACTTCAGATTTTGAAAAATAAAGTATCACCGGATATGACAGTTGCTGTTTGGATACAACAACTCGAAGAAATATTCGATACCAATTATGAGCTGCAATCTTCCTCCGGTTTGCCCATCACCGAAAAGGTAATTTTCCCCAATGCAAAAGCAGAAAGTATGGGCATGGAAGATACACGGTTTGTACAATTCATTGATGGAGAAAATGTATGTTACTATGGAACCTACACTGCTTACAATGGCAAACAAATAAAGATCCAACTGATAGAAACAAGCGACTTTGATATTTTTAAAATACGCACTTTGTATGGCGCTGCAATATCCGATAAAGGCATGGCACTGTTTCCTGAAAAAGTGAATGGGCAATACGTTATGATCGGGCGGCAGGGCGGTGAAAAGATGAGCATTATGTTTTCAGACAATTTATATCACTGGGAAAATTTCCAGGTTTTGATGGAGCCCCGATATGCCTGGGAACTGGTGCAGTTGGGCAATTGCGGATCACCGATAAAAACAGAAAAAGGATGGCTGCTGCTAACACATGGCGTGGGTCCGGTGCGTACTTATGTAATCAGTGCCATATTGCTTGATCTTACAGATCCATCAAAAATTATTGGAAGGCTCAACAGGCCGCTGATACAGGCCGATGAAACGGAAAGGGAAGGCTATGTTCCGAACGTGGTGTACACCTGCGGACTGTTGCGACATGGTGATATGCTGATTGTTCCTTATGCAGTGTCAGATGCTGCAACCGGTTTTGTAACAATCAATTTAAATGACCTGCTTTTTGAACTGACAAATTAAATCATTGGTATGAAAAAAGAATTTCAATTTTTACTTTGCATCTGTGCTGTTATCTGCATGGCCGTTACCTGCAAAAAATCACCTGCTGTTGTGCCTGTTGTTCCGCCAGTGGATTCTTCATTGGTAAATACCAGTCACCTTAATTATTTATACACGCCGCTCTCTTTTTCTACGGGTACAAATGCGGCAGGTGTATTTATTTATTCAGAGGCGCCAGATTATCATTTAACAGGCGATGCGGACGAAGGCTTTACCTGTGTGGATGATGTAGCAAGGGCAACGCAGGCGTATTTGCGCAACGCAAAGTTTTCATCCGACACTACCATGCAACACAATGCACTCAACCTTGTTCGCTTCATTGTAGAAATGCAATCTGCCAATGGATATTTTTACAATTTCTTATTTACAAATAGTACCATCAATACCAGCGGCAGTACAAGCGTTAATACAGCCAATTGGTGGTCGTGGCGTGCATTGTATACGCTTTCAGAAGCAAGTTCTTTTGTTAGAACCAGCAACGCCCAACTGGCAGATAAAATGGATGCGGCAGTAAACAAGCTGATCGCTAAAATAAAAGCAGATATTGTTGCTTTACCTCAAACAACCAAAGTTGTAAACGGCATTACAGTGCCAGAATGGTTACCTGCGGGAAGTGGTACAGACCAGGCCGCCATCATCATTCTCGGACTGGTACCCATTGCCGGCAATGATGCCGTATTAACCGCGTACATAAAAAAACTGGCTGATGGAATTGCATTGATGCAACAGGGGGATGCAACACATTTTCCCTATTCCTGTATTTTAAGCTGGGAAAACACCTGGCATGCTTACGCATGTGACCAGGCATTGGCGTTGATGAAAGCAGGGACTTTTTTAAACGATGCAAGCTATACTGCCAAAGGAATGGCTGTGGTAGATAATTTTTATCCATGGTTGTTAAAGAATGGGATGCTGTCCTCTTTCGTGGTTCAGGGTAATGGTACCGAAGTAAGTTTATCCAGTGAAAAAAGTTTTGAACAAATAGCCTACGGAATAAGGCCAATGGTGTCTGCAGCAGCAGAAGCTTTCCGGTTAACAAAGCAGGATAAATATGCAGACATCGCAGGTCATCTTGCCGCATGGTTTTTAGGCGCCAACGTTGCAAACAGAACAATGTATTCAACCAGCACCGGGCGATGTTTTGATGGCATACAATCTTCCACCAGCGTAAATACCAATTCAGGTGCCGAATCAACTATTGAAGCCCTGCTTGCAATAGAAATTGCAGAAACTTACCCCGCTGTAAAAACCGCTTTAAATAAATACAAAAAATAATGGCACCAGTAATTAAATATGATCAACTGGTTTTTTCACCAGCCAATGTTGATCTTTTATTTTCTCCGATGAGAAAAAGTTTGAAAGAACCTACTTATGTTTTGGGTGCTTTTAATCCGGGCTTGTGCCGCCTGCCCAATGGAAATTTATTAATCATGGTAAGGGTGGCAGAAGCTTTATCTCATCCGGTTTCAAATAACAACATTCACTCCATAAGATGGGATACTGCTGAGGGTTATGTGGCAGATGCCTGGCCTATGGCCGGTGTAACGATGAATGACCCGAGGAAATTCAGCATCAATTATTATGGTAATGCTGTAATTGCACTTACATCCTTATCCTGGTTGCTTCCGGTGCAATTATCTGAAGATGGGAGTACAGTAAAACAAATTCATTACGATAAAATAATTGCTCCGCAGTTTACCAGCCAGGAGTATGGCATAGAAGATCCAAGAATTTCGTTGATTGAAGGACGTTATTATATGACCACCTGTTGTGTAAGTTCCGAACGGCATTCCACCATGTTGTATGTTTCTGATGATGGCCTTAATTATACCAGTGTTGGAATAGTGCTCGACCATCAGAATAAAGATATGCTGTTGTTTGAAGGTAAAATAAATAACAGTTTTCATGCACTGACCCGGCCATTGGGTGAATGTTATTTTGCTTCGCCTCCTTCCTCCATCTATCATCCCGGTGCCGCCATTCATCTGGCATCTTCTCCTGATTTGCTGCACTGGAAACCTGCAGACAAGGCTTTTTTAAGGGCACATAAATCTTCTTTATCCAATGTAAAAATTGGTGGCGGTACACCACCTGTACTTACTGCGGATGGATGGCTGATGTTGTACCACGGTGTGGAAAATAAAACAGCCATTGGCATTTACAGAACCTTTTGGGCAATGCTTGATAAAGATGATCCATCAAAAATTGTACACCTTGCTGATACAACTCCTTTGCTGGAAGCAAATTCAACTATTACTGCTGCTATCAGTCAACAGGTGTATTTAAATGAGGTGGTTTTTACAACCGGCATTGCAGCGCATGGAGCCGATTTTATACTGGCATCCGGCGAACTGGACCTGGCTTGCCGCATCACCATTATTTCAAAAGAATATTTTTCAGATTCATTGCATAAATAAAACGATATGGCAGAAGTTACCTTACAAAATATTTCCAAAATTTATGAAGATGTGGATAAAGAACGGGGCATAAAAAAAGCGGTGGATGATATTTCTTTTACCGTTCAGGATAAAGAATTCATGGTGCTGGTAGGGCCTTCGGGCTGTGGTAAATCTACCTTGCTTCGCATGATTGCAGGACTGGAAGATATCAGTGAAGGAACCCTGGCCATTGATGGAAAAAGGATCAATGAGTTAAGTCCGCGTGACAGGGATATTGCGATGGTTTTTCAGAATTATGCTTTGTATCCGCACATGACGGTGTATGATAATATGGCCTTTGGATTAAAGCTTAAAAATTTCAGCAAAAGCGAAATTAAAGAAAGGGTGATGCAGACGGCTCAGTTGCTGGAGATAGAAGATGAATTGTACCGAAAGCCAAAAACCTTATCCGGCGGCCAGCGGCAAAGGGTTGCTATTGGCCGGGCCATCATCCGCAGACCAAAAGTTTTTCTTTTTGATGAACCATTGAGTAACCTGGATGCAAAGCTCAGAAGCCAGATGCGTATTGAGTTACAAAGACTGCACCGTGAAATAAATGCTACGATGATTTATGTAACCCACGATCAGACAGAAGCCATGACCCTGGGGCACAGGATAGCCGTTTTAAATAAAGGGCAGTTAATGCAGATAGATACACCCATGCAATTGTATAATAACCCCGCCAACAAATTTGTAGCAGGCTTTATCGGCTCGCCAACAATGAATTTTATAAAAGTTTTTTTAAAGCGGGAAGGCAATTATTATTTAAGCCATGAAACTGAAGAATGCCATATTGATCTGGGGGCTGAAATTCCGGCTTCCTTACAGTACTACCACAACAAACAATTATTGATTGGAATACGTCCCGAAGACATTGTTGTTTGGCATGATTCTGCTGCTGCATGTGACTGTACCTTAACGGTGATGGCGTATGAAAATATGGGTAATGAACAACTCATTTATCTTTCAATGGCAAACCAAACCATTATTGCCCGAAGGCCCCCTGCCGATAGCATTGCGATAGGTACTGAAGTGGGGATCAGTTTTTTGAAGGATAAAATTATTTATATCAATGAAGCAAACGAAGCCGTAATCACAGCTATTCAATAACAACATCTCCCGGCGCAGATTGCGAGGAAGATGTTCGAGAAAAAAAATGGTTTTATTTTCCCGGAGAAGATGGCCTTACTTCTATTTTGCTCGGCAAAGTGCGTGGGTTCATGTTTAAAAGATCAGCCACCATCTGGCCAATATCTTCGGGCTGAATTTTCCAAACATCCGCTTCATCGGGTGTATGATCATTAAAATTAGTGGCTACCGAACCAGGCATAATGGTAGAAACTTTAATGCCGTATTGCCGAAGGTCGAGCATAATGGCCTGGGTAAAACCTACCAGTCCGAATTTGCTGGCATTGTACCCTGATGCAGTTGCAAAGAAATTAGTACCTGCCAGGCTGGCAATGGTAATGATGTACCCTTTGGTTTGTTTTAACGGATCAATGCATGCTT
>JAYUBR010000387.1:0-6375 GCA_043740775.1 Ferruginibacter sp.
GGCGTTGGGTGTTTAAAGGCCCAGCGTTGTATGTACAATCTAAATGCATAATCAAATCTGTCGGGGCCTAAAATTTCATTGCGCAATAATTCCAATCCATATCCTGGTTTAAAATACAAGGCTGTACCAATATTGGCTTCTTTCATTGCATCCGGAGTATTGAAAATGGCTTCACTCTTTGGGCCAAACATATACTGCGCCATCTGCTCCATATTTTTAGGGTCTTCCTTGTATTCTCCTTTATTAAAATCATCATGTGCCAGGCTATTTATAAAAGTATTAAAACCTTCATCCATCCAGCCGTATTTACGTTCGTTGCTACCCACAATCATCGGAAACCAGGTATGCCCAAACTCATGATCAGTAACACCAAACAATCCATCTTCGGTGGCTTTCCAGCCACAAAAAACAATGCCTGGATATTCCATTCCGCCAACATTCCCGGTCACGTTGGAAGCAACAGGATAAGGAAATTCAAACCATCTTTTGCTGTAATTTTCAATACTGTTTTTGGTATATTCTGTTGCCCTGCCCCATGCTTTTTCACCATTGCTTTCTGCAGGATAAACACTCATAGCCAGGGAAGTTTTACCACTGGGTAAATTAATCTTTGCTGCATCCCAGATAAATGCTTTGGAAGAAGCCCATGAAACATCCCTCGCATTGGTAATTTTATAATGCCAGGTAAGGGTATTTCCTTTTGGCCTTGATGAAGCATCAGTCACCTCTTTTTCCGTGCGGATCATCACCGTTTTATCACTCTTTTTTGCACTTTCATAACGACTGTTTTGTGCAGGTGTTAATACTTCCGAAGCATTTTGCAATTCACCACTGGCAACAACAATATGAGAAGCAGGAACCGTGATGGTAAAATCAAAATCGCCATACTCCAGATAAAATTCACCTGGCCCCAGGTAAGGCAATGTGTTCCATCCCTGTATTTCATCAAATACACACATCCTGGGATACCATTGTGCTACGGTAAAAATATCGCCGTTCTTTGTTTTTAAAATACCGCAACGGTCTGCACCATATTCAGGTAAAGTAAATGAAAAATCCATTTTTATTTTAACCACTTCCCCACCCGCTTTCATAGGTTTTGGTAAACGAATCTGCATCCTGGTATCGGTAATGGTATAAGTGGCAGTAGCATCATTTACCTGCACTTTGCTGATATTGTCGCCACCATTAAAACCGCTTTTTGCATCTCCATAACGGCTCCGGCTATCAACCGGCATACGGGCTTGTCCGCGGCTTTTTGTGTTAAATAAATTCTGATCTAACTGAAACCATAAAAAAGGCAACTCGTGTGGACTGTTATTTTTATACGTAATGGTAACGTTGCCCGATACCTGGTGTGTTACTTCATTTAAATTAGCACTGATCTGGTAATCGGCTTTATTTTGCCAATAACCAACATTGGGTTCTCCGGTTGCGGCACGGGTAATTGTTTCACAGGTTTTATAAAACACCGGAGAAAATAAAGCATGCGGATCATAATTCGATTCAATTTTATCCTGGGCAAACCCTGTAAAAGTTAAGGTCACCAACAAAGAAAGCAATAAACATTTTTGTATCATATTTTCATTTTAATATTTAAAGATAACTAAAACAATATTTAAGTAAATACCTGGGATTTATAGTTTGCAAAAGCCGGGTAATAACAACAATTCAAAAAATAATTTATTGCAGTTCTTTCAACAACCGCTTACCATCTTCTTTTATCTTTGCATCATCTTCTGTATAATTCGGCAGCAACAGCATCTTGTTGACTGCAATAATTGCTTTATTATTTTCATCATTCTTTTGATAGGCTCTAGCCAGTTCAAAATAATTTAAAATAAAACCATCAGAAATACTGTTGGATTTTTCAAATGCTGCAATTGCACCAGCAATAGTACCAACCGGAATGGCACCATACAATAGCCTGGCAGTGGTACGCTCAATAATATTGGGCATACTTAATTCAAAATTCCACCTTCCCAATACATGCCATGCTTTAAAATTCTGTGGATTATTTTTAATGGAAATATCTACATATTTTTTTATTTCTTTAGCTGTTGAAATTTTTTCTTTACTCCCTTTATTTAATGAGCTTCTGCCCAATGCAATAGCCATTACACAGTTGGATTCGGAGTTGGTGGGATCAATTTTTAATGCAATATCAGCATAAGTTATAGCGGCTTTGTAATAATCATTGATGATGTTTTTATCCCTTTGGCGTTTGCCGATTCTGCTGCATAATTCACTGCATTTATTCAATGCGTAGATATTGGTGGGCTGTAGTTTCAATATCTCTTTAAATTTTACAAAAGCAGCTTTTTCATCAGGCACGGCTTCAAGGCGATTGGCCTCTTTGGTTAATATAACAATATCCTGACAAGATACATTTAGTATGAACAGGGAAGAAAAAATAAATAGCAGTAACGTTTTCATACATGAAATACTTTAGAGTAACTAATGCCTACTGTTCCCTGGAACCTGGCTATAGGGGGATTTAATTTTTTAATATTTACTGATACTGATTTTATCTTTTCATCAAATAATCCCACTCTTTCCGCCAGTGCCTGTACCACTGTTTCCAGCAAGGGTGTTGGTTTATCCATCACTTCCTTAATAAGGGCATGCAAAGAAACATAATCAACAGACTGGTGAAGTTTTAAAATTGTTTGCGGAGCATCTATTGTAACATCCATGTTTATTTCAAAATCATTACCTAGTATTTTTTCTTCTTTAAACATTCCATGAAAAGAATGAAATATCAAACTATGCAGGTGAATGGTTATCATTAAATATTATTAAAGATTAAAAGGAATAATACATAAAATTTAATGGTGAATGATCAATCTTGCTGATTTGATTATTCACCATTAAATGTGTTCATTAATATCTGATTCCAATAAACGCAGCCCGCCAGGTATTGATTTAGTGCGCTGCAACCTTTGCGCCCAAATATCTTTCTGCATCCAATGCTGCCATACAACCGCTGCCAGCAGCAGTTACAGCCTGCCTGTAAATTTTATCCTGCACATCCCCTGAAGCAAAAACGCCTTCTATATTTGTTTTGGAAGTTCCGGGTATGGTGATAATATAACCAGCTTCATCCATAGTTATCCAGTCTTTAAAAATATCACTGTTGGGATGATGACCGATGGCAACAAAAAAAGCACTCACCGGAATTTCTGATTTTTCACCGGTTTTAATATTTTTCATACGCACCGCTTCTACCTTTTTTTCGCCCAATATTTCATCTGTTTCACTATGCCAGTACACCTGAATATTTTTGGTATTCAATACCCTGTCCTGCATTATTTTACTGGCCCTCATTTCTCCTTTTCTAACAATCATGTGTACCTGCGAACAGATGTTGGAAAGGTACAATGCTTCTTCGGCTGCGGTATCGCCGGCACCAACAATCGCAACTTCTTTTCCTTTGAAAAAAAAGCCATCACACACTGCACATGCACTAACACCATATCCATTCAACCGTTGTTCACTTTCAATGCCCAGCCATTTGGCAGATGCCCCGGTGGAAATAATAATGGCATCAGCTTCAAGCCATTTTTCTTCATCAATTTCAACTTTATAAGGGTGTGCGCTAAAATCAACTTTTGTAGCCAAACCGTAACGAATATCTGCACCCATTCTTTTTGCCTGATTTTCAAAATTAACCATCATATCAGGGCCCTGTATACCATCCGGATAACCGGGATAATTTTCTACTTCAGTAGTAATGGTTAACTGGCCTCCGGGCTGAATGCCCTGGTACAATACTGGTTTTAAACCTGCCCTGCTGGCATAAATAGCGGCTGTATATCCTGCAGGCCCTGAACCTATGATTAAACAATGAACTTTTTCTACACTTTGATTTTTCATATATTTTTTTACTTATTGCCGGTAGCCTGCTTTTTGAGGCGACGCAAATTTACATGATTATTTGTAATTAAATTTTGGCAGGTTTTTGCACCACGTGTTATGACCAAAGTAATAATTTGAATTTCCATTATGCATATCTTTCATGATTCAAAATAAGCAATCACTTTTAGTTAAGCGAGGAAAGTTTAATGTAGAATTATATCTAACCAGTAAATTATTTTGGAATAATCAAAGTTTTGTAGAAAGCAGTATATCCATAAAATGCACCCAATGCACCATTACTGAGATTACCAATTACCTTGTTTGGTTGGGCAAATGGATTGCCGATACTTTGATGGGCGAATTCCCATGAACTCCAAAAAGTGTAGGTTGATTTATCTATGTTACACAATTTCATTGTAATGGTATCCCCTTTCTTAAAATAATTACTGTCATAAGGCAAAGGTCTGTTCCTGTCTACACCAGGATCAACCTGGAATTGATAAGTAGTACCATCAATAACCTGGTCATTAAATACAGAATTGTCTCCCGGTAAAAATGCACCCTGATTTTTTTTTGTAAAATACCGCACATAATTACCAAGACCCGGAGGATCGGTTGCTTTTAAAAATAATACCACATTGTTTGAATCTGTTGAAAAGGGCGCAGGTTTCCACCATAAAGAATCAATTTTTTTTGCCAAAGCAGGGATGGTTGTAGTAGCCGTGTATTCTTTTCCTTCTGCGGTAATATGCAAAGTATACCCTGTATTTAACTGGCCTGTAAAAGCCGTTGAAAGGTTTGCCGAGTCAATGCTGTACCAATAAATACTTATGCCTGTTGTAACAGGAAAAGTATATTCTTTTAACTGGTGGGTGAGTGTGCCATTGGAAATGGTTACAATGGCATTGTGTACAAATGAATTGGCGAGTATTTGCGGATTGATAGAATCAAAAAAAGAAAAGCTTTTATTTAGCACCACCATGGGAGCCAAGCCATTTTCAATTTGTGCATCCACTACCAATACCGATGGCGCATCATTGAGTTTTAAATTTATATTTTTTTCGCAGGAGATAAATTGAAAACACACGATAGCAATAACAAATGCTTTACTCATAAAATACTATAAATTTTGTAGCTACTTATAATTTACTATATGGCATCAAATCCAATAATGTGCTTTTTAGTATTTCTCTTTTACAGCTTTAACCTTTGTTTGTTGTAAAGATGAAATTTCATCTTAAAAAAATCCCCGGTGAAAAATATCAACGGGGATTTTTTAAACAGGTAAATGTATTTATCCCAGGTACGCCTTTAATGCACCACTGTACCTGGCTTTTTGCAATCTTTTAATAGCCCTTTCTTTAATCTGGCGGATACGTTCTTTGGTTAAATCATACTTTTGTCCAATCTGCTCAATGGTAACACCGTTTTCTCCATCCAAACCAAAATAAGCGTTTACAATTTCCGCTTCTCTTGGGCTTAATGATTTTAATACCCTGCGTATTTCATTCCGTAATGAATCATGCATTACGTCTTCATCAGTTTCGGCACCACCTTTCAATAAATCACCCATAGCCACGTCTTCTGCTTCATGAACGGGAGCGTCCAGAGAGGTATGACGGGTATTACTTTGAAAAATATTATTGATTTCGGTTTCACTCATTTCCAGTAATTCGGCTAATTCTTCTGTTGAAGGTTCACGTTCATGTTCCTGTTCAAAAGCCATGTAAGCTTTATTAGCCTTATTGTAAGTACCGATTTTATTCTGTGGTAAACGAACCAATCTTCCTTGTTCAGCCAAAGCCTGCAATATAGATTGGCGGATCCACCAAACGGCATAAGAAATAAATTTGAACCCTTTGGTTTCATCAAATCTTTGTGCTGCCTTAATTAAACCAAGATTACCTTCATTGATCAAATCACTCAATGAAAGACCCTGGTGTTGATATTGCTTGGCAACCGATACCACAAAACGCAGGTTAGCCTGCACTAATTTATCCAATGCCCGCTGGTCGCCCATCTTAATTTTTTGGGCCAGAATGGTCTCCTCTTCTGGAGTGATCATTGAAATTTTCGAAATTTCCTGCAGGTATTTTTCTACTGCTTGCGAATCACGGTTGGTAATCTGCGTTGCGATCTTAAGTTGCCTCATTTGCTTGTTTTAAATCAGAAATATAACGGTTATTAGACAGTAATGTTGAGGAAATAGTTGCAAAAAATTAGTTAATCTGCAAAGATTTTCTTAAAAATAGTGCAAATGTACGATGCAAAATCTGCATTTCATAGTGCAAATAGAAAAAAGCAATAATTTATATCATGATTAAAAACGAAAAAACTGAAATTATGTAGGCTTATAGATATCATTTACCTCTTAAAGCAATTGCTCCGCCACTTCTAAATACCTGGCAAGTAGCTGCAAAAATTTTCTAAATGACTGACAATCTAAGTGCTATCTATCTTACATTTGCAAAATGGTAATTGATTTACGTTCTGACACTTTTACAAAGCCCTCTCCTG
>JAYUBR010000388.1:0-1877 GCA_043740775.1 Ferruginibacter sp.
AGGTTACCGGTTGCGTTTACCTGGCTCATTAAAAATCCGTTTCTGTAAAATTTTAATGTACTGCCATCATACACCATTGCTACATGGTAAGTTTTATTCAATTCAAGATTACAAATATCCGGTGTTCCAAAAAAACCATTTGTTGTGGTAATATAGCCATGGTTAGGTCTTAATAAATAATTTACATCTGAAAAATCATTGTGTTTGGAAACAATATCTCCTTCTGTGTTATTTCCGCCTCCTGGCAAATAAGGAGCTGTTCTGTTAATGGTTGCCTCAATAGTTACCTGGTTGCCAGAAATATTAAGCTGACCAATATTAACAAAGGAATTTATTGAAGGTGTGCTCAACCAGTTATTGCAGGTTTGCCCGTTACACAAAAAGGACGATAGGTACAAAGCTATCAGTGTAAATAAAATTTTTTTCATAAGGAACAGTAAAACTTTAGTCTGTTAGACTGTATGAAAATAGGGATTATTTTATATACCTGTATAATTATACGGAGTAATTTTTTTTAATTCATTTTTTAATGCCGGAGAAATTTTTAGGGTTGTAATAAACTGATGGATCGCTTTTTTATCAATGGCTGTCTTTCCCCTGGTCAGATCTTTTAACGCCTCATAAGGATTTGGATAGTTTTCCCTTCTCAATATTGTTTGAATAGCTTCGGCCACAACGGCCCAATTATTTTCAAGATCAGTTTTAAGTTTTGCTTCATTCAATACCAATTTATCCAGCCCTTTTTCAATTGACTTAATGGACAGAATAGTATGTGCAACCGGTACGCCAATATTTCTTAATACCGTTGAATCAGTTAAATCTCTTTGCAATCTTGAAACCGGCAATTTGGCTGAAAGATGCTCCAGTAAAGCATTTGCAATACCAAGGTTGCCCTCTGCATTTTCAAAATCAATTGGGTTTACCTTGTGCGGCATGGCAGAAGAGCCTATTTCTCCTTTCTTTGTTTTTTGCTTAAAGTAATCCGTACTTACATAGGTCCAGATGTCACGGCAAAAATCAATCAGGATTGTATTAATGCGTTTGATGGCATCAAAATGTGCAGCAAGCGTATCATAATGTTCTATCTGGGTAGTGTATTGCTGGCGCTCCAGGCCAAGTTTTGTTTCTGTAAATTCATTGGCAAATTTTACCCAATCGTATTTTGGATAAGCTACATGGTGGGCATTAAAATTTCCGGTAGCACCTCCAAACTTTGCCATAAAAGGAATGTAGCTAAACAACTGTACCTGGTTTTCCAACCTTTCAACATACACCATTATTTCTTTACCCAAACGGGTAGGCGAAGCCGCCTGTCCGTGTGTACGTGCCAGCATGGGTATATCTTTCCATGCATTGGACAATTGCAATAATTGCTGCTGCAGGTTAATAACAGCAGGCAGGTAATCATGCTCTACGGCGTGTTTCCAGCTTAAAGGTATCGCCGTATTATTAATGTCCTGCGAGGTTAAGCCAAAATGTATCCACTCTTTTAAATTTGCTGCATTGCATTTATCCAGCTCAGCTTTTAAAAAATATTCTACTGCTTTTACATCGTGGTTGGTTATCTTTTCTGTTTCTTTAATAATGGCTGCATCCTCCAAAGAAAAATTAGCAGCCGCATTTTGAAGATGCGTTTTTACACTGGCAGGTAATTTAAAAAACTTTTTTTCTGCCAGAAATAAAAAGTATTCAACCTCTACCAGTACCCGGTATTTTATCAGGGCATACTCGCTAAAATATTCAGCCAGGTGTCGTAATTGTTTTCGGTAACGTCCGTCAATAGGAGAGATAGCAGTTAGTTGATTTAAATCCATGGTGATGCTGTAAATTTGCAGCCAAAATTATACTAAAGCAATTGGACAGAAAAATAAGAGTGG
>JAYUBR010000389.1:0-1870 GCA_043740775.1 Ferruginibacter sp.
TGATCAGATACCGCTCAATATTTCTGTTGACTGGAAACCTGAACTAAACATCATTACCAATGTAGGTTTTGAAGCCAGTGGAGTGGGCGTTTCTGCAAGGTTTACATTTTAAAAATAATTTCTGCTTAAAAAACAAAACGGGTTGCATGTACGGCAACCCATTTTGTTTTTTAAGTTACATCTCCATAATATGTTTTTTTGTGAGCCAGGCCAATACACAGCTCTGCGGAACTTCATTGGCGTCGCTCTCTTGTACATTTAATTTCTGTGGTACTCATCCTCAATTTGCTACCTGGCGCTGAGTTTGGCAGCAAGCAGGAATGAGGAATGGAAGATTATTATTTTTTCCTATACTCCTGCGCCAGACTGGGTTAAAAACTTTTTAACCACATATCCCTGTATTGCATTTATTCATCCACACTTACGATTTTTTCAATGCCAGTTGTGGACTCAAAAATATTTACTATTTTTTTGCTGGTTTGCCCATTTTCATGATATACGCTAAATATCCAGATGCTCTGTTACCAGAGGGATACACGTCTTTTCTGGAACCATTACATAATATAAATGTTTCTGATTCTTCTAATAGAGAACGCAAACTTACCAAAACAAAAAAAGGATATTCATGAACAAAAAATAATTCTAATCCATTTGATTTGTAAGTCAGTTTAACATCTCGACCTTCATCTTCTAGTATTATTTTGCAGGAGATAAATTCTTTATTTTTTATAGACTGTAAGTCATAAATCTTTCTCATTAATTACCTCCAATTTTTTTAACAGCCTTTCGCTCTTGATGGTGTCCCACTTTTCAATCATAATAAACTACAATTCCCGGAAGCCGATGTTGTGTCTTTTTTGACCAACATCCGAAGCTAAGCCAAATATTAGCAATGGGTTATCATTTCAAAAATCGCCGGCTTCCGTGACCGGTATTCATCAATACTATCAAATTAATCAGTTTTTTCTAAGTTTACCGGCAACAACAATCATTTAAATAATTCCTTACCTATTAAATAAACAGCTTGCCTGTGCAGCAACCCGCTTTGTTGCTTTAAATTTACTGCATGAAAATATTTTCTGCAGCACAAATAAGACAATGGGATTCATACACGATAAAAGAAGAACCCATCACAGGCATTGATTTAATGGAAAGGGCTGCCACGGCCTGTTTTAGCTGGATCAAAAAAAATAGTTTCACCTCAAAAAAAATAATGGTGTTTTGCGGCACGGGTAACAATGGCGGTGATGCGTTGGTGATTGGCCGCCTTTTACACAAGGCAAAATGTAAAGTAGCTGTATATATTCTGGACAGTAAAAACAGAAGTGAAGCTTTCAATGTTAATCTTAACCGGCTATCTGCATTAAAAATTGATTTGTTTTTTATTCAATCAAAAAAAGATTTTCCTGTTGTTGTAAAAAACATCCTGGTAATAGATGCTTTATTTGGTACCGGTCTTGATCGTCCGCTAAAGAATCTGGCTGCTCAATTAGTCAATCATATCAATCAGCAAAATGCCCCCGTAATAAGTATTGATATGCCTTCCGGCTTATCCGCTGATATTTATAGTAGCAAAGAAGCAATCATAAAGGCAACGCATACCCTAAGTTTTGAAACAAACAAACTTGCTTTTTTATTGCCTGAAAATATATCCCATACCGGGCAAGTTCATTTGATATCTATTGGCCTAAGTAAAAAATATTATGACAGCACTACGGCTCTGTTTGAAACAATTGACCGGCAACTGATCCAACATATTTACAAGCCACGAAACCCCTTTGCACATAAATATACTTTCGGCCATGCACTATTGTACGCAGGCAGTAAAAATATGATGGGTGCAGCGGTGCTTTGCAGCAAAGCATGTCTC
>JAYUBR010000390.1:0-6344 GCA_043740775.1 Ferruginibacter sp.
ATATTGCCCCGCATTTTTGCCGAGTATGCACACAGTAAAACCGGTATTGATATTCATCCGGGTGCTACTATCGGGTCATCATTTTTTATTGATCATGGAACAGGTGTTGTAATCGGCGAAACCACCACCATCGGTAACAATGTAAAAATTTACCAGGGTGTAACCCTTGGGGCATTAAGTGTAAGTAAAATACAGGTAACACCAAAAAGGCATCCCAGCATCGAAGACAATGTGATCATTTATTCGGGTGCAACAATTTTGGGTGGCGATACGGTAATTGGCCACGACAGTGTGATTGGTGGCAATGTATGGTTAACCAACTCTGTATTGCCTTATTCAATTGTGTATCATAAAAGTGAAATTTCCATAAGGGATAAAAACCCATTGCCGGATGTTTTAAATTTTGTAATATAAATGTTTGTCCGGGCCGGGAAGCAATGGTCATCATCCTTGCATCGCCCTCTTGTACAAAAACAGCATTGGGGAACTTTTATCAAAGCGGAGAAAGTAAATAATAAATAATAATTAATAATTAATTATTATTTATTAATAATTGAAAAGAGGATCACGAAAATAAAGTATTTTCAAAGCAGCAGGCTCAAACTCCCTCTCCTTTGGAGAGGGTTGGGGTGAGGTCAGAAAAGAGCATTACGAAACTAAAGTATTTTCAAAGCAGCAGGCTAAAACTCCCTCTCCTTTGGAGAGGGTTGGGGTGAGGTCAAAAACGCACTAAATAAAACCAACATAAAATGAAAGCAAATAGCATATTAGAAACCATTGGCAACACGCCACATGTACGCCTTAATAAACTGTATGGCAACCAGCACGCAGTATGGATAAAACTGGAAAAGGCAAATCCCGGAGCCAGCATTAAAGACCGTATTGCATTGTCAATGATTGAAGATGCAGAACAAAAAGGATTGTTGAATAAAGACAGTGTAATTATTGAGCCAACCAGCGGCAACACTGGCATTGGCCTGGCATTGGTGGCTGCGGTAAAAGGCTACAAAATAATATTGGTTATGCCCGAAAGCATGAGCATTGAACGCCGAAGGCTGATGGCTTTGTATGGTGCAGAATTTGTGCTGACATCAAGAGAAAAGGGAATGAAAGGTGCCATAGAAAAAGCAGGCGAACTAACTGCTTCAACACCCAACGCATGGATGCCACAACAATTTGACAACCCCGCTAACACAGAGATACACCGTAAAACAACAGCAGTAGAAATATTAAATGACTTTCCTGAAGGACTGGATTATATCATCACAGGAGTAGGTACTGGTGGCCATATTACCGGCGTAGCTGAAATTTTAAAGCAACATTTTCCTAACCTGAAAGTGTTTGCTGTTGAACCAGAATTATCACCAGTATTAAGTGGCGGCGCTCCCGGCCCTCACCCAATACAGGGCATTGGTGCAGGGTTTGCACCTTCTATTTTAAACAAAGAAATTTTGGATGGTGTAATACAGGTAAGTAAAGACGAAGCATTTAGTTATGCCCAGCGCCTTGCAAAAGAAGAAGGTATCTTAGCAGGTATTTCAACCGGTGCTTCACTGGCAGCCGTAGCAAAAAAATTAGCAGAAATACCGGCAGGCGCAAAAGTACTGACCTTTAATTATGATACCGGAGAAAGATATTTATCAATCGAAGGATTATTTTAAGCAGCCCCTTTATCTCTCCGCCGCGGCGGAGGAAATGGAGGAGACTGTAGCGATTTGGAAAAAGAAGGATTTCAGAGATTCACCATAAAATCAGATTAACTAAAAAGCGAAAGAGGAAACGACAAAAAGTAAAAAATTTTCAAAATATCGGAGTCAAACTCCCCTCTCCTTGGGAGAGGGGCTGGGGGTGAGGTCATAACGCAATTACGGGTTAACAAATGAACACAACAAACCAACATATCGGTAAAGTAATTTTAGCAGGCGCAGGTTGCGGCGATCCGGAACTGATCACCGTGAAGGCTGCACGTTACCTGCAACAGGCTGATGTAGTTTTGACAGACAGGTTAGTGAGTAAAGATATTTTAGACAGTTATGTACGCAAGGATGCCGAGATAATTTACGTGGGCAAACAATGCAGGCGTGGATACAGTACACCACAACAAAGTATCAATTCTTACATTGTGGAATATGCGCTGCAAGGCAAACTGGTAGTACGTTTAAAAGGGGGGGACGTATCTATCTTCTCTAATATTTTAGACGAATTACAAACGGTAGTGGAGCACAATATTCCGTATGAAATTATTCCAGGCGTAACAGCTGCGTTGGGCGCCGCTTCTTATGCAGGCATACCATTAACCGGCCGCGGATTGTCAACCGCAGTGCGTCTGTTGACATCGTATAAATCAGATATTGTAACAGATGAGTACTGGCAGGAATTGGCACAAACAAATGATACATTGGTTTTTTACATGTCGTCCGAAACATTGGATAATGTAGTGGCCAACCTGGTAAAATACAATATTGATACGCAAAAATTACTGGCGGTGATAGAGCAGGCCACTACGCCTTTGCAACATGTTCACATTAGTTCGCTATATGATTATGAAACAGCTTTTAAGGGACGTTCCTTTATTTCACCTTCGCTGGTAATCATTGGTAAAGTAGTGGCCCTGCACGAAAAATATGCATGGCTTCCGGATACAGAAACCAACGACCATTATTTTAAACCGGTTCTTCCGGATAATAACCTTTTAAATGCAACAACACATGTTGGCGGACAATAAACTGAAACTTTTTTTAGACCTGCTCAGTTCGGCAAACAAGGAAGAACTGATATGGATGAATGAATACCTGAACGGACTAGTGCAACAGCAGATGCCTGCTGCTACAACGTCGGCAGTTGCCGAACCTGCGGTGAGTAAAATCACTATTGTGTATGGTACAGAAACCGGTAATTCAAAAAGACTGGCGGCTGAATTTGCTGCCAAAGCAAAACAGCAACGCATTCACGCAAAGGTGGTAGGGATGGATCAATACCGGCTGACTGATCTTGCGAAAGAAGAATATTTACTGGCCATTGTAAGTACACATGGCGAAGGTGAGCCACCGCTTGCGGCCAAAAAATTCTATCACCATATTCACCAGAATGGTTTTCGGTTAGAGAAATTAAAGTACAGTGTACTGGCATTAGGCGATACTTCTTACCCGCTGTTTTGCAAAACCGGAGAGGAAGTAGACGAGCAATTTAATAAGCTCGGCGGCAACAGAATTGCGCCGTTACAAAAATGCGATGTGGAGTATGATGAAGAAGCCAATAGCTGGTTCAACAATGTATTAAAAAGCTTGTCAACCGCAACAGCCCTCGTTCCGGCAGCAACACCGGCAACTTTTGCAGCGAAAAAAACAGGCAAACAAATTTATGCGGGTACGGTACTTACAAAAGTAAATTTGAATGACCGTGGCTCTAATAAAGAAACCTGGCACATTGAAATAGCAGCCGAAGGAGTACAATATCAATGTGGTGATTCTGTCGGTATAGTTCCTGAAAATCCGACTAATGTAGTGGAAGAAATTATTGCAGTAGCAAAAGTTGATCCGGCTAAAAAACTTGTTTTTAAAAATGAAGAAGTTACTATTTATGATTTGTTGAAATACAAGATCAATATCATTTATTTAACCGATCGTTTGGTAAAACAATATGCTGACATTACCGGCGAAGATATACCGGCAACTAAAATGGACCTGCTGGATTTATTAAAAATTTACCCGGTGAAAGACACGGCACAGTTTGAAACCATCGTTGGTAAAATGAATGCCATTTCTCCAAGATTATATACCATTGCATCTGCGCCAGCAGCACATGAAGGCGAAGTACATATCCTTGCTGTAAAAGATGCGTACACCATCAATGATGAAGAAAGGTTTGGTTTATGTTCTGCTTTTTTAAGTGAACTGCAGTTGAACACACAACAGAAATTTTTTATTCAAACCAATAAAAGATTCCGGATGCCTGCGGATGATAAGGACATGATCATGGTTGGTCCGGGTACTGGTATCGCGGCTTTCAGGTCATTTTTATCAGAGCGGGATGCTACCGGGGCTACCGGTAAGAACTGGTTATTTTTTGGTGACCAACATTTTGCCTCCGACTTTTTATACCAGACGGAAATTCAGAACTGGAAGGAAACCGGTGTACTTACAAAAATAAATGTGGCTTTTTCAAGAGACCAGCATTTTAAATTGTATGTACAACACAAAATGTTGCAACACGCTGCTGAAGTATACGAATGGATCAACGGCGGAGCTTCTTTTTTCATCTGTGGTACAAAAGATCCGATGAGTATAGACGTGGAGAATGCATTGCTGGATATTATCCAGCAACAAGGCAACAAATCAAAAGAAGAGGCAAAGCAATATTTGGAACTGATGGAAGAAGAAGGACGATATGAAAAAGATGTTTATTAGAGGGAGATGTACGAATTTGTACGAGCAGGCCGCGGCCTGATTCTGCAGAAAAATATAAAAATAGGAACAGGCGCCGGCCTGTTCCTGAAAATTAAAATTGAAGGCGTACAAAAGAGGTATGTTGTACAAGAGGGCGACGCAAGGATGCTGCTATGAAAAACAAAAGCCCGGACCAAAAAAACAGGAAGGGATTACTTTAAGAAGTATAATAAAAAAATTATCATGTCAGATAAAAATAATTTATCCGCAATAGAAAAAATAAAGACTGCCAGTGACGGCCTGAGGGGTTCCATACAACAAAGTTTACACGATGAAATTACCGGAGCTATCCGTGAAGACGATACGGCGGTGATTAAATTTCATGGAATGTACCAACAGGATGACCGTGACAGGAGAGAGGAACGTGCACAAAAAAAACTGGATCGTTTGTACACTTTTATGATTCGCCTGCGGTTGCCCGGTGGTTTTATTAGCGCAAAAAAATGGATTGCTGCCAACGAAATTGCCGGTGAAAACAGTACCGGTGTTATTAAAATTACAACGCGGCAAACCCTACAGTTGCATGGCCTGATCAAATCAAAAATACGGCCCACAATACAATCGTTTAATCAGGCGGGGCTGGATTCTATCGCCACCTGTGGTGATATTAACCGCAATGTCAGTTGTACTTCTCATCCCGGCGAATCGCCGATACATGCGCAGGTGTTTGCGTATGCAGATAAAATCAGTAATTTTTTGATGCCTAAAACAAAAGCCTATTACGAAATATGGCTGGATGAAGAAAAGATTGCGGAGAAAAGCAAAGAAGAAGATCCGTTGTACCAGGACAGGTATTTGCCCAGGAAATTTAAAATTGGTATTGCCATTCCGCCAAACAATGACGTGGATGTTTTTACCAACGATCTCGGCTTGGTGGCAATTATTGAAAACGATGAATTAAAGGGTTTTAACATCGCCATCGGCGGCGGGTTGTCAACTACACACGGCAATCCTTCTACATACGCCAGACTGGCTACAACAATAGGTTTTGTTGATACCGAGGAAAAAGTAATGAAGGCGATTTACGAAATCATTACTGTGCAACGTGATTTTGGAAACCGTAGTGATAGAAAACTGGCAAGATTAAAATATACCCTTGACAGGATGGGTGTTGATGCCTACCGGGCAGAAGTTGAAAAACGTACCGGCTTTAAACTTGAGCCTGCAAGACCATATGAATTTACCGAACGCAGTGACCGGTATGGCTGGTTACAAAATGCACAGGGTGTTTGGTATTATACCTTGTTTGTAGAAAACGGGCGTGTGCTGGACGATGAAAAAGTAGCGTTGAAAACGGCCTTATTGGAAGTTGCCAAAACAGACAAAACAAATTTCCTGTTTACCTCCAATCAAAACATGATCATCAGCGATGTGGCGGATAAAGACAAGGCCGCTATCAACGAAATACTGGAGCAGTTTAAAATTATTGAGCATACAGAAGCCGCAAGCCATTTGCGTAAAAACTCCATCGCCTGTGTAGCATTGCCTACCTGCCCCCTGGCATTGGCAGAGGGGCAGCGTTACATGCCTTCCCTGATATCTAAAATTGAACCACTGATAGCAAAATACCAATTGCAAAATGAGTCCATCATTATGCGGATGACCGGTTGCCCTAACGGGTGTGCAAGACCTTATGCTGCGGAAATTGGTTTTGTAGGCACAGCGGCTGGAAGGTACAACCTGCATGTTGGTGGCGATAACGAAGGCGAACGATTGAATACTTTGTACAAAGAAAGCCTGGATGAAGCAGGCATTTTAACCGAACTGGACAACCTGTTTGCCACCTTTAAAACAGAAAGAAAAACCAATGAAAATTTTGGTGATTTTTCTTACCGGAAGTATGTGCAGAAAAATTAGATTTAAATAAGAATTGTTTGAAAAAATCTGTGCCTGTTTGGT
>JAYUBR010000391.1:0-1867 GCA_043740775.1 Ferruginibacter sp.
GGTATTTTTGAAGCAGGCATTTCTCATCCCGATGAAATGCAACGGCTCGAAAAAATGATTATGCCTGGCATTGGTGTGTTTACCAATATTGGTGATGCACACAGCGAAGGGTTTTTAAATATCCGCCAAAAGATAAATGAAAAACTAAAATTGTTTTTGCACAGTGAGGTACTGATTTTTAATGCGGATGACCCGGATGTAAACAATGCGGTAAATACTTTTGCAGGCAATGTAAGAAACGCCGATGGCTTTCAATTGTTTTCGTGGAGCAGAAATACCATGGCTACTTTACAGGTTACTTCTATTGAAAAAAAGAATGGCTTTACAGTTATTTCAGCCACTGATCACCGGGATAAATTTTCTGACAGGTTAGTAAAAATAGCGATTCCATTTACTGATGAAGCGGCCATTGAAAATGCCATTAATTGCTGGTGTGTACTGCTGTATTTAAAAAAGGAGGATGTATTTATTGAAGAAAAAATGTTGCAACTGCGTTCTGTAGAAATGCGGCTGGAACTAAAGAAAGGCATCAACAACTGTTCGGTAATTAATGACAGTTACAGTGCGGATATTAATTCATTGACCATTGCCCTGGATTTTTTAGTGCAGCAGCAACAACATCCCAACCGCACATTAATATTAAGTGATATTTTGCAATCGGCTAAAAACGGCGGTGAATTATATGCAGCCGTGGCGGCAATTTTAGCGCAAAAAAAAGTCAACCGGTTTATAGGTATTGGCCCCGAAATTTCAAAACAACAGGATGCATTTAAAAATATTCAGCAAACCATTTTCTTTTCTTCCACAGCCGAATTTAAACAGCAGTTTTATACCCTTCATTTTCATAACGAAACCATATTGCTAAAGGGAGCAAGGGTGTTTGAGTTTGAACAGCTCAGCCACTTGCTGGAAGAAAAAGTACATCAGACAGTAATGGAAATTAACCTGAATGCCATTACCCATAATTTAAAACAATACCAGCAATTATTAAATCCAGGTGTAAAAGTAATGGCCATGGTAAAGGCTTTCAGCTATGGAAGCGGCAGTTTTGAAATTGCTAATTTATTACAGTTTCATAAAGTAGATTACCTGGCCGTGGCCTATACAGACGAGGGGATTGAACTGCGTAAAGCTGGTATTACATTGCCCATCATGGTGATGAATGCAGAGGATGTTACTTACGACCTGATGGTACAATACAACCTGGAACCTGAACTATTTTCGTTTTCAATTTTAATTGGTTTTCAACAATATTTACAACAGTCGGGTATTACTAATTACCCGGTACATATCAAGTTAGATACCGGTATGCACCGGTTAGGTTTTGAAGCCCGGGATATAGTCCGCTTATCGCAGGTACTTCAATCAACCCCAACATTTAAAGTGCAATCAGTTTTTTCTCACCTGGTAGCCAGCGATACAGAAGCCCTGGATGAGTTTACACAAACACAGGCCGACATCTTTTTACAAAGTTGTACTGCCTTGCAAAAAATAACCGGCTATACTTTTCTGCGGCATATTGGCAATACATCTGCCATTCACCGGCATAAAAATTTACAGTTGGATATGGTGCGGCTTGGCATCGGATTGTATGGCATAGATAGCAGCCCGGCCATGCAGCAGCAGTTAAAAAATGTTACTACTTTAAAAACGACTATCTCACAGATAAAAAAAGTAAAGGCCGGAGAAACGGTAGGGTATAGCCGTAAAGGCACTGTGACAAAAGATTCTGTAATTGCAACCCTGCGCATTGGTTATGCAGATGGCTACCCAAGGGCATTGGGTAATGGCAATGGTAAAATGTGGGTAAACGGAAACCTGTTGCCAGTTATTGGCGTAGTATGTATGGATATGACGATGCTGGATA
>JAYUBR010000392.1:0-6342 GCA_043740775.1 Ferruginibacter sp.
TACAAGGTAAGCAGGACTTGTAGAGAAAAAATTGTTTGCTCCACCACCGACGCCCCTTCCTTTGCTGTTTATAGCTTCCGAACCGCCCAGTACTTTCAATGTATGCTTATCAAAGCTATTGGTATAAGTTAAGGTATTAGTCCAGGTCCAGCTATTATCATATTGCGAGCCTTCATTAAAGGAATTTACTCCATTATGAAATTCTTTATCATTATAAGCATTGGGGGAAAAGGAGTGGCTATATCCATCATTTATTGTTCCTCCAAAACTGGTACGCCCCATAAAATGTTTAAATAAATCTATTTCCGCATAAATGTTTCCTACCAGAACCAATGACTGGTTCTTATTTAAATGGGTCCGTGACTGGGAAGCATAAGGATTGGGAGCATTTCCTAATTCTGGTCCCGCCCATGTACCTCCATAATTTCCTTTAATATCATAAACCGGAATGATGGGCATTGTACGGTAAGCAAATGAAATAACGTTATTAGTGCTTTGATTACTAAAACCCGGATTCTCTTTTAAAAATATATAGGCATTTTCTCCCACCCTTATATTCTTCTTAATTGTAAACTGCGTGTTAATACGTGTAGAATATCTTTTCAGGCTGGTTTCTATTAACGTTCCTTTTTGATCCAGGTAACCGAATGAAAACAGGTATTTAGATTTATCAGTTCCACCGCTTGCAGTAAGATTATGACTTTGCATAGGAGCAGTTTTAAAAATCTCATGGAACCAGTCAGTTCCCTGTTTATTAACCCGCTGAATCAGGTAATCATTATCAGGATTAGCAGCATCAAAATTATAGTTAGATGGATCGATCGCAGGATCACCTTCTTTGGCAGTACCCACAATACCAGGACCAGCATAAATATAATCAGGCAAACCATTGGCAAATAAATTTGTCCCAGGATTTACTTTTTTTACAAGCGTTGCAAAATCATTAGAATTCAGTAAATTAAACACATTCCCTTTCAGCGGAATCTGGTTTCCATAATAAGAGTCATACCAAATTGTAGGCTCACCTGATTTCCCCTTCTTTGTAGTAACAACAATAACACCGTTAGAACCACGAACCCCATATATTGCTGCCGATCCTGCATCCTTAAGTATTTGAACAGATTCGATATCATTTGTATTAATATCATGAAGACTTGCAGGCACGCCATCTACAATTATCAATGGTTGTGTGCTTCCAAAGGACGAAACGCCGCGAATAAAAATATTACTTTCACCACCAGGAGCCCCTGAACTAATGATGGTAACACCTGAAGCCATTCCTTGAAGCGCTTGTTCTCCCGAGCCCGTTGGTATTGACTTCATGGCCTTCATGTCAATCACTGAAACTGAACCTGTAATATCTTTCTTTCGTTGAGAAGAATATCCGGTAACAACAACATCAGTCAATTTATTTACTGTAAGGGTCAAAACGATATTAAAGTTGGTTTTACTCCCCACTGGTAACTCTTGAGTTAGGTATCCTACGAAGCTGACTACTAAAACATTTCCTTTTTGTGCATTTATTGAAAAGGAGCCATCGTGTACTGTTGCCGTACCTGATTTAGTGTCTTTTACCACGACTGAAACATTCACCAAAGGCTGTCCAACTTCATCAACTACTCGGCCATATACCTTTGGGATAGTATCCGTAGGTTGACTTACTTGGATTGCAGGCGGTGTTTCCATTATAATGATGGCATTATTTTCTAAACTGTAGGTAAATGGTTGATTTTTCAGACAGCGATTCATTACTTCTGTAATTAGTGCATCTTTAACATCAAGACTTACCGGCGAAAATTTTTCGAATAATTTCTCATTATAAACAATGGAAACTCCGGTTTGTCGAAATATCTCTTTAAATACCTTTTGAACCGATGCGTTTTTAAGGGAAAACGTAACAGTTTGGGTGTAACATGTAGCGCTTACCTGCAGGCAAAAAGCTAATAAAATAATAGCTGTTAATTTCATAATTGTCAGCATTTTGGTTAGTAGCCTCCACTTAATAAGCAGAGTTTTACAATGAACTTTTAATGTCATACATTTACAATGTTTGGGTTAAAAAATTATAAGTCGGCAGATTTTATAAATGGATTGCCCAATTATTTGCCGTTCTGATTCGCACTCGGAACGGTTTTTATTTAGAGGTCCCCTGTAAAGTTTTTATTGCATTTTTTGTTTTATGCTTGTTATTTTTTTTAATAAACTTATTGAATCTCTTGTTTTTCCCTTAACAAATATTTTCATCATTGATAAGGGTATTATTTACTTTGAAAACACACGTTAAGCGTTAGTATTGTACGTATCTGGTTTGTCATTATTTCCATCTATAAATATTTTGTCGGTAGCAACATAATGAATAACAAAAGTGGCTAAGAGCTAACTCATTTTTAACAGCGTAGTTAATCTTTGGATCCGGATGCCGATACAAAATATGGTTTTCCCTAACTTTTGTTTAAACTGATTCCTTTAAATTCCTTCGTTAATGCGTGAAGTATTGAGAGGTATTTTGTCCAAATAGATTAATGCACCGGGCATTACTAACTATGGGAAATAATAACATGGCTACTATAAAAAATTTCATAAATGTATTCATGGTTTTTACTTTTTTTTATAAATTATTTAAAGGACGATAACTATTTTGTCTTCTATTTTGAAATGCACTCCATTTGTTTCCAGTAAATGTAAAACTTCAGATAAATTTAATTTTTTACTAATCCCACCACCGAAAAGACTCTTATTGTCAATATTTTGGTAACTGATATCTACGTTGTACCATCTTGATATTTGTCTCATAATAGTAACCAAATCTGTTTTGTCAAATTCAAAAAAACCATTTTTCCATGCAACAACCTGGTTTACATCAACCGGTTGCACAGTTAACTCTGTTGTTTTAGTATTAAATTGAGATTGTTGTCCTGGATGCAGTAATTCTTCCTGCAAACCTGCATTAAATTTTACGGAGCCTTCTAACAGTGTTGTATTAATACTTTTTTCATCACTATATGCATTTATATTAAAATGGGTTCCTAAAACAGTTATTTTTGTTTGACGCACAGTTACTACAAATGGCATTGAATTATTTTTAACCACCTCAAAATAAGCCTCACCATTTAATTCAACTTCACGGTTAACACCAACGAAAGTGGTAGGGAACTTTAGTGAACTTGCAGCATTGAGCCATACCTTACTGCCATCCGGCAATACAATTTGGTACTGTCCTCCTCTTGGTGTTGAAATTGTATTATAGAAAACTTCGCCTGGTTTTTCATTTGACAAATTATAAGCAAGCTGACCGCTGTCGAGCTTCATGATTTTGGTATTACCTTGTTGTATTAACATTCCGTTTGCTGCACTATCCAAAATAATATATGCCCCATTCGACAAAGTAAGAATGGCTTTGTTACCACCAGGAGCTGCATCATTTTTTAATATAGGTTTTGTTGCTGCTTTTACAATTGGTTGTTGAAACTGAATATTAAAAATGAAATTTGCACCAGCTAAAACGAATATAATAATCACCGCAGCAGCAGCAACTTTCCAATATTTATGTAGTTGAATTAGTTTTCCAGGTTTCACTTTCTTTTGAACTCCTAATTCATATTGATCTAAAGCTTTTTCAATATTTTCAACTAGATTATTGCTTGGTAAAGTCTTCACCATATTACTTTCATTCAATATTTTATACGCTTCTGCTATTGCTTCAACTTCCTCCATAGTCGCAGTCTTTAACCAATCAATAAATTGCAAATGTTCAGCTTCAGTATATGTACCGCAATTAAATTTTTGTAAAAATCCTTCTATTTGATCTGATTGCATATTTTATATTCTTTAGTTAAGACGTTTAAGAATTCAAAAAGACCCTTTTGATTAAAATATTTTTGAATAATATTTAATTTATGATATCCTCTCCTAGTCACAATTTTAGTTTTTTAAAAAAAAAGATTAAAATTCAGGAAATTGCTTTTCTGCATCATAAATATGACTCCAGTAAACAAAGAGTTTCTAAATTAATCAGCCAAGACGCGAAAAAAAATTTAAACGTTAGCAGTTTTATTAGAAGAGTCTTACACCTTCAACCTTTTCGAACGAGGTGGCGTTTGGATACATCAACCATAAGCGTTGATTAAAAACAATTAATTTGTGAAGGGCAATAAATACATGGAGCGTCAACCATGAAATTAGGTAGCCGAAATAAACCATGCTGCCATAATGCTGAAAGAAAGTTCTCCGTGTTTGGCGAGATAATTACGTACAAAATCAGATGCATTGTACAATTGCTTTTTAACAGCAGATTTAGAGATATTAAGTCTTGCCGCTATTTCATCATGTGATAGTCCATTCTCTGTACTCAATTTAAAAATAAATTTTCTTCTGGTCGGTAGTTTTTCAATAGCTTGTTGTACAATGAGGTAATATTCTTTATAAGCAGATTGGTCTGCAGTAATATCTTCGGAAGCAACTTTGGTTCTTTTAACTTCAGCAAATACCCTGTATTTTATCTGTTCGTGGCGTACCTGATCAATTAATTTATTTTTTGCCATCTTAAATAGATAACTTTTAAATAATTGGACATCTGGCAGTTTCTCCCTGTTTTCCCAAATCTTTACAAATACATCCTGGATCAGCTCTTCTGTTTCTTCTTTTGATTTTGTAAAAAGGAAAATATAATTGAAAACATTATTTAAATGATCTTTATACAACTGTGTGAAAGCCTTCCTATCACCAGCTGCAGCCATTTCGAGTAATAATGATTCATTATTTGAAGAGTTTGAAATCACAAGTGAAAGATATAACTTCTTAGGATGAAAGTAAACAAAAGACAACAATTTATTTACATAGCGCCGCCTTTATAAGAGTAATTTATTGTTGTCTGAGACATTAGATATAAGTGAAACAACGGTTTCCAACATCACAGAGCGTATAATAGAAGTTGCCAAAGAGTGGCAACAAAGGGCGCTGGAGCCTGTATACTTTGCAGTGTGGATGGATGGTATTGTACTGAAGATAAGAGCGGATGGCAAAGTGATTAATAAGTGTGTCTACATTGTGATTGGGCTTAAAGCCGATGGCATAAAAGAAGTACTTGGATTTTGGATTGAAAGAACAGAATCCGCTTCTTTCTGGATGACGGTGCTTACTGATCTGAAAGCCCGGGGAGTTGAAGATATACTCATAGCCTGCACCGATAATTTAAAAGGATTTACACAGCCTATTAAAGGCGTTTTTCCGGAGGCTGTTACACAACTGTGCATCGTTCATCAAATACGCAACAGTTGCAAATTTGTGGTATGGAAAGACCGGAAAGAATTTTGCAAAGACCTTAAAAAAATATACACTGCCATCAATAAGCAAGCAGCCTTTGATGAGTTGCAGGTATTTAAAAAAACGTGGCAGGCGAAATACAAATACGCCATCGCTTCCTGGGAAGAAAATTGGGAAAATCTCACTAACTATTTTGAATATCCTTTAGAGCTCAGGAAAATAATTTACACTACCAATACCATTGAAAATCTGAACAGGGGAATTAGAAAATACACAAAAACAAAAACTCAATTTACCAACGAAAATGCAGCAACAAAATCTATTTTTTTATCAATCCAGGATATTGAAAAAAGCTGGACTAGTATTATTCAAAACTGGGGAATCATTCTTCACCAATATTTAACTATCTTTCAAAATAGATGCAGACTCTAAAATTATGTTTACACAATCTACTTTATAGTCTCAAAAGATAAAAATAGAAATAAAGATGCCGGCTTAAAACCGGCATTTTTATTCTATCTGGCAGCCAAAAATCTTAAATAATTAACACAAAAAATTGTGTACGAAACATACATGATAATTTATTTGCCATTTTTATTTAACCAATCCTAATATTTATTGTATTTTTTTGCTTAATATGCATCATCCTTCGAAAAAAACAAGCAGTACTGTTTTCAAAAAAATATCGAACCTGTTTATAAAAATCTTTTTATAATTTAAAAAACCTTTCATCTATGGGAAAATTTTCCTTTATTGCTTGCCCATCGCTTGCCAAAACATCCGCCATTTTTTTATTCATCTCTTTTTTGGTATCCTTTAATACCATTGCGCAAAACCGCACTTTTGGTTTTGTTTATTCTGAAAATATGAAAGGCGGTACTGCACTTTTTGGAAACACTTTAATGAATGCAGTAAAGCCAAATCCTATAGTTGATTTGACTGCTATGAATGGCAACAGTGTTAACGGCTACAGTATTTATGACAATGGTACCAGCGACATGCAATATGCAGATATTGATGGAAATTCAGGAGCCGGTGCCGGTACAAGAAACTCGTCTTCGGCTGATTTGAATTTACCTG
>JAYUBR010000393.1:0-6333 GCA_043740775.1 Ferruginibacter sp.
CTATCATTTAGGCGATAAGCTGGTGATACATACTGCCGGATCGGTATCAAAGGAAGTGTTAAAAAATATCACCAATAATTACGGCGTTTTGTATCCCCTTCAAAGCTTGCGCAAGCAAAATATGGAGTTGCAGCAGGATATCCCTATACTGATAGATGCCAATACAGACGAGGCTTTTAACCTGTTGCAGGATTTTGCAGGCAGTATATCTGCAAATGTTACCAAAGCCAACGATGAACAACGGCTTAAACTGCATGTTGCTGCTGTACTGGTTAGTAATTTTACCAATCACCTGTACGCACTGGCAGCAGATTATTGCAGTAAAGAAGGAGCTGATTTTAAATTACTGCTGCCCTTAATAGAAGAAACCGCTTTGCGCCTGCGTCATTATCCACCCAATGAAATGAGAACAGGACCGGCGATAAGAAAAGATATTCAAACACTGCAAAAACATTTGCACCTGCTGGCTCCATATCCTGCCATACACAATATGTATCTTAAAATTACCGATAGTATTATGAATTCTTAAGACAGGTTACCGCCAGGTAAACACGATATCTGTTTGCACTTTATAGGGATCTTTTAGTTTGCCATTTTTATCCATCGGATCGTCAACATACACTTCATACGATGGCTGTATTGCTTTCTTCTTATGATCTTTCATCCAGTCCTGCAGCGCAGTGTAGGCCTGGCCTGTTAAATCATAGGGGCCATAAAAATGAGCCACCACTACACTATCCTGGCCTATTTGTTTAATGGTTGTGCCTGCAGGTAATCTGGCCGGTTTCTTATCTATGGGTACGCCCGCTTCAAAAAAGAAAGGAGCCTTCTGGCTTTTGTACCAGGCCATTGGGGCACCCGTCATTTTTAACTTATTTTTTTTAATTATGGCGGCCAGTTTCACCCCATAAATTTGCCCTAATTTAAGAGCGATGCGATCGCTGGTTCGGGCACTGTCCTTCATACAAAGCACTATTTGTTTTATGGAAATGGTATCTGTAATATTAATTACAGGAGCTTTTTTTGCAATGGAAGGTTCTTCTCTTTTGATAGCAGTTTTTATCACTGTATCGCTTTTAATTTCGCCATTTTTTTTGTTATCGCCTGCATTGCTGCAGGCATTTATTGTTATCAGTAACGGCATCGTAAAAAATATTGCAGAGGCTATCCCTTTGTATTTCATAAAGAAATTTTTTTATAAGAAGTGAAAAATAGTGAAATGCTTTTTTATAAGCAAATATTTTCAATCGGGTCGATTTCACCGCAAACTTCAGTTCAACAAATTAATCTTCAAATGCCAGGATAAGTACAGCACTTACTGCACCTGCGTTTAACCAACTTCCTGGCAATTAGTGAACCACAACGTTATAAGTTTTCCTGAATTGGTAATTCTACTGTAGGTTTGCATCCCGATCTTTACAAATATTATGTATACAATAACTTATAATTTTCAACAAAAGGGTCTTGAGCCAATCACTTTTTCAGATGTGGAAGAAGGGCAATCCCTTTTGGAAGTTGCTTTAAAAAATGACATCAATCTTCATCATAACTGTGGTGGCGTTTGCGCCTGCAGTACCTGCCATATTTATGTTGAACGGGGCGATGAATTCCTGGAAGAGTTAAACGACCGGGAGGAAGATTTTATTGACAGGGCAGTAAGCCCCCGCATCAATTCCAGGTTAGGTTGTCAGTGTGTGTTGCAGGAAGGTGAAGGAAATATTGTAGTTACTTTACCCGATCAGAGCCAGTTTTTGGGAGAATGAAAACAAATTACTCAATTAGTCAATTGCTCAATTTGAAAATAAAAACAATATTTGTAGTGAAGCTTTCTTCATTTTCACATTTTCACATTTTCGAATTTTCACATTTTCTTCATTTTCAAATTATTAACAATGACCTTTGAACCTCCTATACACTGGAACGATTATGAAGACATCGCCATGAAATTACATGAACGTTTTGGCGATGAATTTACTGAAGGCAAAATATACCGCATCCGTTTTACAGACTTACACAAATGGGTAATGGAAATCCCTAATTTTGCCGGTACACCCGAGCAAAGCAATGAAGGCCATCTGGAAATGATACAAAGCAGTTGGGTGTATGAATGGAGAGATAGTCAAAAAAAATAAAGTTTATTTCATGTTTGTTTATTAAACCTTTTAACAGCAATCCGGCTATCTTTCCAACATGAATATTTTATCATTATTTAAACCCATAAAAGCTTTTGTATTTGATGTGGATGGCGTATTGGCTACAAGCATGCTGCTTGTTTTACAAGGGGAAATGGCCAGGAGCATGAATATTAAAGATGGGTTTGGCTTACAACTTGCCGTAAAAAAGGGATACAGTGTGGTGATCATTTCCGGCGGAAAATCAGAAGCGGTAAGAGAACGTTTAACAGGGCTTGGGATAAAAGATATTTTTTTAGGCATACACAATAAAAAAGAGAAATTGCTGGAATATGTTCAGCAGCATGATTTAAAATGGGAAGAGATTTTATTCATGGGCGATGATATACCAGATTACACTTCAATGCAGTTAGTAGGATTACCTTGTTGCCCGGCCGATGCTGTGAATGAAATAAAACAAATAGCGAGGTACATTTCTCCCATAAACGGAGGATATGGATGCGCCAGGGATGTAATTGAAAAAGTATTAAAATTAAACGGGCACTGGGAACTTGATACCGCTATCGCTTCAAAATAAATATTAAGTATTTCATCATTACTTTGGGGTACTTAATTTCATAACTGCAATAAAACATGAAATTATTATTTGCCTTTTTTCGTTTAATCCGCTGGCCGAATCTTTTTTTTATTGCATTAACCCAATCGCTGTTTTATTACTGCATCATTGTTTCCACCGCCTCCGATAATCAGCTTATATCTAACCTTACACAGCCGCTGTTTTTTTTATTGATGCTCGCCTCCATTTTAATTGCCGCGGCAGGATACATCATCAATGATTATTTTGATATCAATATTGACCAGGTGAATAAGCCTGAAAAAATGGTGGTGGAAAAAATAATCAAACGTCGCTGGGCCATTGTGTTGCATTGGGTAATTACCACCGTTGGATTAATTATAAGCCTGTATGTTTCTTTTAAAACCAGCTTCATCATTATTATTGTAAACGTACTGTGTACGCTGCTGCTGTGGTTTTATTCCACCACTTTTAAAAAGAAATTACTGGCAGGAAATATTATTATTTCTCTGCTAACCGCCTGGACGATCATGGTGCTTTATTTTGCTACAGGCAACACGTTCCATTTTCTTTCTGCACCTGTGCCGGGTCTTTCAAAAGCCATGAACCATATCTTTAAATTCGCTGTATTATATGCCGGCTTTGCATTTGTTATTTCGCTGATAAGAGAAGTGGTAAAGGATATTGAAGACATGGAAGGCGATGCAAAATACAATTGTAAAACAATGCCCATTGTATGGGGTGTACCTTCATCTAAAGTATTTGCCGGGGTTTGGCTGGTAGTATTAATCGGGGCCTTAATTATTTTGCAGCTGTATGCTTTTCAACTGGGTTGGTGGATAACAGGTTTTTATTGTTTTTTGATGGTATTATTGCCACTTGTGTGGATACTGCGAAAATTATACACAGCACAAAATACCGGGCAATATCACCAGTTGAGCAGGCTTATTAAACTGGTAATGCTGAGTGGTATTTTATCCATACTTTTTTTTAAATGGTATCTTTAAAAAACATACAAATAGCAGTATATTAAAATAAAAAAACAAGCTTGTACAATGAACCCTTTACCTGCAAATACATTTCATCCTGCTGCTACAGCCATACAAAAAATAATTTTAGCTTCTCAGTCGCCCCGCCGCAAACAGTTGCTTGAATGGGCTGAAGTACCCTTTGATATTATCATTCAGCCAACAGATGAATCGTATCCTGCCCATTTACCGGCAGATGAAATTGCCATTCATATTGCACGCAATAAAGCGTTGGCCATTGAGCAAATGTATCAGCCGGCGTTGCCGGTACTCGCCGCAGATACCATCGTTGTATTAAACGGTGAAATAATTGGCAAGCCGGCCAGCAGGGAAGATGCCATTGTAATTTTAGGAAAGTTGTCTGCCCAAAAACACCAGGTAATTACCGGCGTTGTTATTTTAAATAATCATAAGGAAATTGCCTTTGCAGATACAACAGAAGTTGAGTTTCATACTTTGAGTAATGAGCAGATAGAATTTTATGTAGACAAATACCAGCCCTATGATAAGGCCGGCGCCTATGCCATACAGGAATGGATTGGGGTTGTTGGAATAAAATCAGTGAAGGGAGATTTTTATAACGTGATGGGCCTGCCGGTGAGCAGGGTAGTGCAGGCGCTATTGCAATGTTGAATTTGATTTTGTAGATTGGTAAACATTCCTGTTTGACCTTACTATAAAATCAGCACCCATGACGGAAAAGTTGCTTCAATACATCTGGCAGTTTCAGTATTTTAATCATGCCCTATTGGCTACGGTTGATAATGAAATTTTACAAATAAATACTCCCGGTATTTTAAACACCAACCAGGGGGCTGATTTTTTAGAAGCCAATATTAAGGTAGGCACTACTACCTGGGCAGGCAATATAGAATTGCACCTTAAATCATCCGACTGGATAAGCCACCAGCATAGTAAAGATAAAAATTACAGCAATGTTATTCTGCATGTGGTATGGCAGGATGATGGCTCAGCAGTATTGCCTTTTCCGGTACTTGAACTTCAAAACAGGGTGTCGAAATTTTTATTGAGCAGGTACGATGAACTGATGAATGCCACTTCGTTTATTCCCTGCGAAAAAAATATTCAGCAGGTAAACGGGCTTGTCTGGAAAAGCTGGATTGACCGTTTGATGGCAGAAAGGCTGCAACATAAATCCACCATTATTTTTAAGCATCTTGCAGCCAATAATAACTACTGGGAAGAAACATTCTGGTGGTTGCTGGCCAATAATTTTGGCATAAAAGTAAACAGCGATGCCTTTGAAAAAATTGCCCGTTCGTTGCCGGTTAATCTGCTTGCAAAACATAAAAACCAGATTCATCAACTGGAGGCATTGTTATTTGGACAGGCTGGATTACTGCAAAATAATTTTACAGAGACTTATCCATTAATGCTTCAAAAGGAGTACAGGTTTTATAAAAGCAAATACAAACTTCAATCTATCCCGGCTCCATTGTTTTTTATGCGGATGCGGCCAGCAAATTTTCCTTCTGTCAGACTTGCGCAACTGGCCATGTTGATCAACAAGAGCCTTCATTTATTTTCTGTTATCAGGGAAACGGAGTCGCTGAAAGAAATAAAAGATTTGTTAAATGTTACTGCCAACGATTACTGGCATTACCACTACGTTTTTGATGAAGCCACTGCTTTTAAAGAAAAGCATCTGGGCTCGCAAATGATCAATAATATTCTCATCAATACCATTATCCCCATTGTGTTTGCATATGGTTTGTATAACAAAGAAGAAAAGTATAAAGAAAAAGCGATGCAATGGCTGGAGCAAACAGCCGCCGAAAAAAATAACATCACCAATGCCTATGCGCTGTTAGGCATACAAAATAAAAACGCTTATGATTCGCAGGCACTCATTCAGTTAAAAAATGAATACTGTAATAGAAAGGGTTGCCTGCAATGCGCTGTGGGTAATAGTTTGCTTAAAAAATTATAACCAGTTATAACTTGCATTTATCATCACATCCAGGTGTAAACTTTTTATAACAGGGCAATTATCGCCTACTCTTTGTAAAATAATTTTATCCTTATCTTCCAGTTTTAGTATTGCCGGAAACGTTAGCTCTACATCAATTTTAGCAATTCTTCTTGGGTCGCTGGCCATGTGTTTTTGTATATTAACTGTGGTGTCTTTTAATTCAATGCCCATATCGGTTGCTTTCATAGCCATGGTGGTTATCATACAGGTTGCAAGGGCCGTGCATACCAGGTCGGTTGGAGAAAACCGCTCTCCCTTTCCCCGGTTGTCTGTCGGGGCATCTGTTTCTATCAAAGAATTGCTTTGCAGGTGCCGGGCATTGCACCTTAAATTACCTTCGTATTGAATGGTTGCTGTCATTGTACTATTTTTGTATAAATTTACTGAAGTAAAAAGTTACCATGCGCAAATTATTTTTAATTATCCTTACAATAACGGCTACATCCCAGGTATTTGGACAGCAAACTAAAAAAGATAAAAAAGAAGAGCACCGCCAAAAAATAAATGCACTCATCCGGCAGGAAGAAGAGGGGGTAATTACTTATACCAAACATACTGCATTTGGATTTAAATTAACCAACGATGGGTATGGTGGTTTTATGGAAA
>JAYUBR010000394.1:0-6325 GCA_043740775.1 Ferruginibacter sp.
CTCACCTGTTTCAAAATATTTTTTCAACAAAGAGCCATAACTATCTATTGCCCAAACTTTTATTGCAGGATTTTTTTCTTTCAAATACTTGCCCGTCCCAACGATTGTTCCACCGGTTCCGGTAGCAACAACCAAGTGAGTAACCTTGCCTTCTGTTTGTTCCCAAATTTCAGGACCGGTTTGTTCATAGTGTGCTTCCCGGTTGGCTAAATTATCATATTGATTTACGTACCAACTGTTAGGTACTTCTGTAGCCAGCCTTTTACTTACTGAATAATAAGAACGTGGATCAGAAGGATCAACATTGGTAGGGCAAACAATTACTTCTGCACCCACGGCTTTTAAAATGTCTGCCTTTTCTTTGGATTGTTTGTCAGTGGTTGTAAAAATACATTTATACCCTTTTACACAAGCTGCCAGTGCTAGCCCCATACCTGTATTGCCACTGGTTCCTTCAATAATGGTACCGCCGGGTTTTATCTTTCCTTCCTGCTCGGCAACCTCCAGCATTTTTAAAGCCATCCTGTCTTTTATGCTGTTGCCTGGATTAAAGTATTCAACTTTTGCCAAAACAGTACAGGGAAGATCTTTGGTTATTTTGTTTAATTTAATAAGCGGCGTATTGCCAATGGTATCTAAAATGCTATTAAGCCACATATAATTTTATTTTAAAACAAAGGTAATTTTATTACAGTAGCGCCGTTAAAAATAACCTTTAAAGGAAGATTAATTATTTGAGATAAGTATGAAAATCTAGGGCAGCATAGCTTTTAAGCCTATCATAATGATACAGCAAAAAATACAGGAATATTTAAAGAACAAAAAACTATTTGGATAACAACTCAATTGATTTTAACACTGCTTTATCTTTTGTATTCAATATTTCGTACAAACCTTCATTGCGCCATACCTGCCGGGCAATGGAGGATTGAATGCGGTTAATCAAATTGGTTTTTTCTTTATCAGAAATAGTGTCCAACGCAATAGAATCCCCCGCTGCTGCTGCTACAAACTGTTTCCATTTGTCTTCAGTAAAAGTGAAATTTTTGGCAAAATCCATGGTTGATTTGTAACTGTTTAACTCCGCCTGGTTTTGCAGATAAAAATGGTAAGCAAAATCAGCCACCAGGCCTTTGTAATAAATTTTTGCAAAAGCTACACTAAAATCAGCAGTGTCTACGGGTATAAAAACATCCGGTGTTATGCCACCACCGCCATACACAATTTTGCCATTTTGTGTTTTGAAAATTTTGGTAGTATCATGCTTTACTGAATCAGCAGAATTTACTTCCCCATCATGAAAACGATTGGTTACTTCTTCATAATAAGCTTTTTCACCGTTGTTGTATGGGCGCTGAATGCTTCTGCCAATGGGCGTATAATATCTTGCAATGGTAAGTCGCAATGCACTGCCATCACTTAGATCAAACTGTTCCTGCACCAAACCTTTTCCAAAACTGCGCCTCCCAACAATAGTAGCCCGGTTCCAGTCCTGCAGTGCACCAATTAGTATTTCGCTGGCGCTTGCTGTGCCTTCATCTGCCAGTACTACCAGTTCGCCTTTTTCAAAAAGGCCTGGCCTTTTGCAACGGTATTCTTTTTTTGCAAAATGGATTCCTTCTGTGTATACAATCAGTTTATCGCCGTCTAAAAATTCATCAGCTATAGAAGTGGCTTCATCCAGAATGCCGCCACCATTGCCTCTCAGGTCAAGTATCAGTTTTTTTAATCCTTGTTTTTGTAAGGCTTCCATGGCTTGCATAAACTCCCGGTAAGTGGACTGCGAAAATTTATTCAATCGTATATATCCTATACCGTTTTCGATAATATAACTGGCATCAACACTGTTAACCGGAATAACGCCACGGCTGAGGGTAAAGGGAATCATTTGGCTTCCTCTTAAAACAGTAATGATTACTTTGGTATCAAGATCCCCTCTTAATAATTTCCTTATGCGGTCACCCGTAATTTTTTTACCTGCTACCATGGTATCATTTACCTTAATGAATTTATCGCCGGTTTTGATGCCTGCTTTAAAGCTTGGCCCATCAGGCACTACATTTATTACATTGATGGTATCATTGTACAAATTAAACTCTACGCCAATGCCGAAAAAATTGCCGGCAATATCGTCATTTACACCCTGCAGATCAACAGCAGGTATAAAAACAGAATGCGGATCAAGCTTGCTTAAAATAGCAGCAATGGCAGTATCACTCAACTCAGCAGCTTTTACACTATCTACATATTTGGTTTCTATCAAATCCATCATTTCCTGTACCGGCCTTCGTTTATCGGTTGAAAAAAAATTTTTGCCGGGCATATTATCCCTCATTTTATATCCCAGCATCATTCCCGCAATCATTGTTATACTAAAAAGCAATGGTAACCAAACCTGAATTTTCTTGTTCATATATACACTTATGAACACGAAAATAATAGAATTATAATGAATGCCGCCGATGTGTTTTTTAATTAACTTGAGCTTAAATAATCTAATCTAAAAAAACTAAACAATAACAATGGCAATTATTTTAATAGCAGACAGTGGCTCAACCAAAGCAGAATGGTGTTTGATGGACGGAAAAAAAAAGAAAAAAATTTTCACTCAAGGCATGAGTCCTTATTTTTTAAATACCGAACAGATTCAGCAAATTCTGACAATTGAATTAAAAAAGAAACTGAAAGGTATTGAGCCCGATGAAGTGTATTATTATGGTACTGGCTGCGGTAATCCTGAAAATGTAAAATCAATAAAAATGGCTTTAAAAGCAACTTTCCCCAAAGCAACGCTTTTTGTAGATCATGACCTGATGGGAGCTGCAAAAGCCTTATGTGGCAATGAAAAAGGAGTGGCATGCATATTGGGAACTGGTTCCAATTCCTGTTATTATAATGGCAAAAAAATTATAAAAAACAGTCCTGGGCTGGGTTATATTTTGGGGGATGAAGGCAGTGGTGCTTACCTGGGTAAAAAGGTGGTACAATATTATTTGTACAATACGTTTGATCCCGACCTGATGGATCGTTTTAATGCCAAATACAATACTACTTCAATAGAAATTTTAGATGCGGTGTACAAGCATCCTTTGCCTAACCGTTATCTGGCAGGCTTTGTACCATTTTTGGTAGAAAACCGTGGCCACTTTATGATAGAAAATATTATTGAAGATGGTTTTAATGATTTCTTTTTTAACCACGTGTATAAATACCGTGAAAGCTGGATAATGCCCATCCATTTTATTGGAAGTGTGGCTTATGGTTTTAAAGATATTTTAAAAGAGATGTGCGATTCATACGAGTTGCACTTGGGCAGGGTAATGAAAAACCCGATGGACGGATTGATACAGTTTCACAGTCAAAAGATACAGCAAAAGAAATAAGCCTTACAACAGAAACAGGAAATAGAAAATATAAACAGGTCATGGAACAACAAAATTGGCCGGGAATAAAAGGAGTGAAAAATGTCCATTCAAAAAATAACAGAAGAAGAATCCAGCTATCAGCATCTTGAAAAAATGAGTGTGGGTGAGTTGCTCGCCAATATCAATAAAGAAGATAAAACAGTAGCAGAGGCTGTGGAAAAAGTGCTGCCACAAATTGAATCTCTTGTAAAGGTTGTGGCAGATAAAATGCTGGATGGTGGCCGCCTTTTTTACATGGGTGCAGGCACCAGCGGAAGATTAGGAATTTTGGATGCAAGTGAGTGTCCGCCTACATTTGGCGTATCGCCTAACCTCATCATTGGTATCATTGCTGGTGGTCATACAGCCATCACATCGGCAGTAGAATTTGCAGAGGATGATGCTGAACAAGGTTGGAAAGATTTGCAGCAACACAAGGTATGTGATAAAGATGTGGTGATTGGTATTGCGGCCAGCGGAACCACTCCGTATGTAATTGGAGCATTACAAAAATGCAGTACTAACAATATTATTACGGGAAGCATTTGCTGCAACATCAACGCACCTTTAAGTGAGGTTGCAAATTATCCTATTGAAGTAATTGTTGGCCCCGAATTTATAACCGGCAGTACAAGAATGAAAAGTGGTACCGCACAAAAGCTGATACTGAATATGATTTCTACAACTTTGATGATACAATTGGGCAGGGTAGAAAACAACCGCATGGTAAATATGCAGTTAACAAACGAAAAGCTGATTGACCGCGGCGTGAAGATGGTAATGGATAAATTGAATATAGAGTATACGGCAGCAAAAGAGCTGCTGTTACTATCGGGCAGTGTAAAAAAATCTTTGGAAAACCATTCTTCATAACTTAAATGCACTATTGTTTTTTTACCGCTATTTACTTAATTTACATAAGCATTTCTTACCATAAAAATTACTATTATGAAACGTACACTTTTATTCTCCGCTGCATTTTTTACAACTTCTTTTTTTACACAGGCTCAAAATTCTGCCAGGTCGTATGCCATTACCGGAAAAGTTAACAATAACTTTTTTTGGGCCGATATAAAACAGGTAGATCTTGCCACGGGCAAAGTAATAAAAACATTGTTTGAGGCAGATAAAACAGTTTTTAAAATAATCAATGCCGACAACGCTTCAGATGCCAGAATAGCAACCGCAAACCCTACCGGTTTTGGCGTTGCCGCCTGCGCATTGGATGCAGTACACAACAGACTGTATTTTGCGCCTATTCATTTTTCTGATATAAATTATCTTGACCTTAATCAACCCGAAGCACGTTTTACTACAGTTAAAGCCGGCTTGTTGGCTAGGCCTGCGGGCAATGGTTTTCAGTCAGAAGAAAATCAAATTACAAGAATGGTGATTGCTGCTGACGGTTACGGCTATGCACTAACCAATGATGCCAATCACCTGGTGCGTTTTAGTACCGGTAAAAATGCAGCAGTGCAGGATCTTGGACCAGTGATTGACGCCGCTGAAAACAAAGGTATTTCTGTACACAATAAATGCAGCAGTTGGGGTGGCGATATGGTGGCAGACGCTTTTGGTAAACTGGTAATAGTAACAGCAAGCCATAATATTTTTAACATTGATGTTGATGCAAGAACCGCAAAATTTGCCGGAACCATAACCGGATTACCTGCAAATTTTTCAACAAATGGAGCTGCTGTGGATGACGATGGAAACATGGTGGTAAGCAGTGCCAACGTTTTTGAAGGTTTGTATAAAGTAAATATGAAAGATCTGTCAGCGGTAAAAATTGTGAGTACTGAAAAGCCTTTCAATGCATCTGATTTAGCCAATGGTAATTTTTTATTGCAGAAAGAAGCGGATGCGGCAAGAAATTTTGAGCTCACAAAATCAATGTTACCATTAACTACCATCAGCGATACAAAAGTATTTCCTAACCCGGTAACCGGATCACAATTCAGGGTTTTGATGGAGGGACAAAAGACCGGAAGATATACCATAGTTGTCACAGACCTTGCCGGTCGCACGTTGCAATCAAAAGTAATCAGCCTTACAAAAGCCCCACAAACAACTACCATAAATTTAGCCCGCCGTCAGGCAAAAGGTACTTACATGGTAAATATTTTAAACGATAATAAACAGGTTGTATCTACAGAAAAACTGGTACTTGAATAAAAATATTTTACAGGTTAACACTTTAATAAAGGCTGCATCCATTGCAGCTTTTTTTATAAAGAATAAATTTTATCATCCGTATGATTTAATTTTGAAGCATCAATAGTTTTATATCCGTGATGGATAAGAAAGCTTTTTTTCTTCTATGCAAAATATAGAACCTTACTATAACTGGCGCCATTTGTACACTGCCGAGGAAGATTCCAGGTCTCCTTTTTTTGGCCGTGAATATAGTGAATTTGAATTTACTCAAGCCGTATACAATTACTATATACACCCACAATGGGACGAATTTGGCAGCAGAACTTTATACATGAAAATTTTGTTTATTGATTATGATCAGCATTATGCCATCATTGAATTGCTGGGCGAATGGAACGATGCTATTGAAAATGATATAATGACCCTGCGCAGGGATGTTACAGATATTTTATATTTACAAGAAGTGTATAAATTTATATTGGTATCAGAAAATGTGTTGAATTTTCATAGCAGTGATGATAGTTATTACGAAGAGTGGCGAGAGCAGTTGGAAGATGATGGAGGCTGGGTAGTAATTTTAAACATGCCCGCTCAAAGCCAGTATGATTTTAAAAAAGCAAGGCTTACCAACTATGTCGCATTGCTTGATTTTCCACAATGGAGAACACTAAAACCCGAAATAGTTTTTCAACAGGTTGATAACTGGATGATAAAACAATTAAACTAAATATTCTTTTAATTCGAAAGAATAAGCAAAAAGTATT
>JAYUBR010000395.1:0-1861 GCA_043740775.1 Ferruginibacter sp.
TAAACTTTCTTTAAAAGAATTACAAAAAGTAAAAGGTATTGGTATAGCTAAAGCCATTACCATTGCGGCTGCTTTGGAAATTGGCAGAAGAAGGCATGCCTCTGCAGCATTGGAAAAAACTGTGATTAAAACCAGCGGCGATATAGCACAATATTTAAGGGCAATTATAAAAGATTTTAATTATGAAGTTTTTGCCGTTTTGTTTTTGAACAAGTCCAATAAAATCAATCATTTTGAAATAATAAGCCGCGGAGGATTAACGGGTACGGTAGCCGATCCAAGAGTAATTTTAAAAATTGCTTTAGAACAGGAAGCCACTTCTATTATACTTTGCCACAATCATCCATCCGGCAATTTGCGACCGAGTAAAGCAGATGAAGAGCTTACACAAAAAATAAAAACAGCCGCTCATTACCTGGATATTTTAGTAATGGATCACCTCATTGTAAGCGAAGAAGGTTATTATAGTTTTTCAGATGGCGGGCTTTTGTAATTGCAAAAAAGCATTTATTTAAGCCTGTGCTGTGGGGCCTCCAAAAGTAAAAGGAATTTCCAGTGCTTCCATATCCTGTATAGTTCCATTGGCAGTTTCAAACTTTTTTACATTTTCTACCATGGCTTTCATAAACCGTTTTGCATGAAAAGGAGTTAAAATAATCCGGCTCTTTACTTTGCTTTTTGGAGTGCCGGGCATAACGTTTACAAAGTCTATTATAAACTCGGCATGGCTATGGGTAATAATTGCCAGGTTGGCATATTGGCCTTCAGATACTTCTTCTGATATCTCAATATTTATTTGATTGGGGACTTGTTGATCGGGCATAATAAAATTTTAAAAATGGTTAGGGTAATTAATATTTACCAGTACTCAACAAAAGTATGAAATAGCTATTATAAAAATTTAACTACTTGTGATTTGTAAAAACTTCATTCAAAACCTTTCATCACCAAACATCAAAAGCGGTACTGAAACTGAATTTTTATTTCAGATTTTTTATTGCCGGATATCTCGTCAAGCCCGCTACCAATGCTGTTTTTATCTTTATAAATAGTTTGCGCCCATCTTAACCAAACGGTAAAATTTTTATTACAATCGTAATTAAAATTCAGGTAGTACCTGAAGCCCTTACCATAAAAAACCGGTATAGAGTAACTGTACAATACATCATTTTCATAAGCATATAAACGGCTGTCATAGCCATCTGTTTCAAAATATTGTAATCGCATACCTGTTGAATATTTTTTTAGCATGGGCTTATAAATTATATCCACAAATGATAAGAAACCATTTTGTTCATCTTGCCCGTTTTTATTAAACAAAACCAACTCTACCCTATTGCGAAAAGTAATGGCAGGATTGATTTTATAACTCACCTGAGTTCTGAAATTTTGTTTTGGCTTATTTACAACCGGTGAAATAGTGAGCATATCCGGATTAAAGTTTTTAGACTTTGATTCCGTATGATACCGCACATATATTTCCAATTGCTTATTGGGTTTATACGTTGCCTGCAATTGGTAATCTACGCCGGTTGATGGCGCATCTGTTAAATATTTCAACCATGAAAACCTGTACAGATCAGCGTAAGCATCAATTCGCCAAAAATAATTTGGCCTGATACTGATACCACCAAACATGCCTTTTTCATTGTTGGGAGCCGTATTTTCTGTAAAGGCATTGGAATATAAAGACTGGTATTTTTTTGAAATATTCCGGTATAAAAAACTGACATCAACACCAGCATCCACACTAATGAGCAATCCGTTTATAAAGGCTTTATCAAAATTATTGCTAACCGCAGCCTCTCCAAAAAAATGCATATTTTTAAAAGTATAACTGTAATCAATACTATAATTACCC
>JAYUBR010000396.1:0-1860 GCA_043740775.1 Ferruginibacter sp.
CCTTACGTAGACGAAAGCGTTACCTACGCGGCAGGAAATTATTACCTGTCTAATGATACGCTGATATGGCCCGCTATTGAGCGTGATTTTAGGTTTGCCAAAGACAACCTTCCCGGCAAGATGATAGCCGTAGGCAGGGTGAATAAATATTCGGCCGAAGCTTTTCTTGCCAAAGCCTGTTTATTTCAGCGTAAATATACCGAAGCCAAACCACTATTGGAGGACCTGATCAATAATGGTGTTACGGCCGGTGGTATACCATATGGATTACGAAACTTGTATGCTGATAATTTTAATCCTCAAACCAAAAACAATGAGGAAGCGGTTTTTTCTGTACAGGTATCTGTTAATGATGGATCGAACGGGTTCAATGGAAATATCGGTGATATCCTTAATTTCCCGAATGGTATCGGAGGATGTTGTGGCTTTTTTCAACCATCCCAATACCTGGTCAATCATTTTAAAACAGATTCGGTTACAGGGTTGCCCGACCTTGATCATTTTAATGAAATAGATATAAAAAATGATGAAGGCATTTTAACGTCAGATCCATTTACACCAGAAACCGGGACACTGGATCCCCGCCTGGACTGGACTGTTGGTCGAAGAAGTATCCCTTATCTTGATTGGGGGCTTGATCTTGGTGGAGTAGAATGGGTTCGGGATTATCACGTATTTACTTACGGCCCTTATAGTCCAATAAAAAATGTTTATAAAAAATCGCAGAAAGGGCATTTTTCTGATCCCAATTTCTGGACAGCCGGCTCCACGGCTAACAATATTAATCTTGTGCGTTTTGCAGATATATTGCTTTGGGCCGCTGAAGTAGAAGTTGAAATTGGCAGCCCCGGTCAGGCAGAAATATATGTGAACAGGATCAGGAACAGGATGGCAGATCATCATGAGGGTTGGGTGCACAGCTACCTTGATGATAATAATCCCGAAGCGGGGTTTTACCCGGATGATGCTCACCTGGCTGCAAACTATTTTATCAAGCCCTACCCCGAAGGATATTTTTCAAGCCATGGGCAGGATTTTGCACGCAAGGCTGTACACTACGAAAGAATGCTTGAACTGGCTATGGAAGGACATCGTTTTTTTGACCTGGTAAGATGGGGAATTGCAGACACAGAGATCAATAATTATTTACAACATGAAAAGAGAAGCTATTTTGCAGGCGTTCATTTTAGAAAGTTTAACGAAATATTTCCTATTCCACAAATGCAAATAGACTTGAGCCCAGGCCCGGATGGTATTAAGAAATTAAAACAAAACCCGGGGTATTAAAATCTTTTTTAGAAAAAATGTATTGAGCTCCTGCTTATTTCTGCTAACCACAAGCCCGTAATGCCAGTTACTCAATCTCTTTTATTCGCAGAGCTTAGTAATAATAATATTGTAACGCTTTACCGGCTAAGAATTATTTAAATGATGAATTCAAAAAAAATACTACTTTTTATTCCCTTCATTTTTGCTATGGGTTTTTCTGTTGCCCAACAGCAAAAAGATAATCCGCATCAAAATAAATACAGCGCTGTAAATTGGAGGGTAGATGACGGACTGGCTCATGATCAAACCCTTTGCATGCTCAAAGATGTAAGTGGCTTTTTGTGGGTCGGTACAAAGGATGGGTTAAGCCGTTTTGACGGCAGCACTTTTAAAAATTATTTTTATGACCCACAAAAAAAACACACAATCGCCGGCCCCATGATCCAGGGATTGGTGGAAGACAGCCTTCACAATATCTGGATAGGGACGGACAAAGGTTTATCACGATATGATATAAAAGCTGATACTTTTACTAATTTTTTTCCAGGTTTTCCAAGCCCCACATTTTCTACTTTTATCATTCCCTTTTGG
>JAYUBR010000397.1:0-1860 GCA_043740775.1 Ferruginibacter sp.
AATTTTTTTAGAAAATAAATTACTAAAAAATTTCTTTATCGAAGTCATTTTGGAATGTCTTTTCGTCAATTTAAACGGTCTAATAAAATAGCCGCTAACGTTTGTATTTACCTAATTAGACGCACTTTCCTCCTTGCGCAAATGATTGACTAGTAATTGTGCTTTTGTTTGTTTTTGTATTGATGTGGTACTCAATCCAATTGCCAGTTCAAAGTAATGATTTATTCGTGTGTACAACTTTTTAAATTTAAAATCCAATAAAAACGCCCAGGGAAACCGGGGCGCATAATCAACATTTATAATCAACACTTATGAGTACTTATTTTTTATTGCTTTACTTTTTTTAGCAGCATCACATAACCACATAGGCTTTTCTTTGTTTTATTTACCTGCACCGGTTTCATCATGTGGTACTCTGATAATTTTGGGATGTACGAATAACTGATTACATTGCCATCCACATCGCCCCATTGTTTTTTCTGGTAAGCTACCTGTTTTTCATCCCAGTCGTACATTCTTACTTCGTATAATTTTGAGGTAATATCCCCAATAAAAACAAACTGGTACCAACTACCTTCTGTTAATGGAACAATCACCGGCATTTCATATTCACTTTCCATCGCCATGGAGGCTTCCTTTACAATTAAAAAACCTTGTTTGGCCAATTCCTGTTTTATACTGTCAGCCTGATGTAAAATAAAAGGGTCTGAACAAGCTGCCTGCCGGATCACTTTTTGGGAAAAGGCCTCTTTTGAGGGTAATAGAAAAAAAGCCAGCGAAAAGAAAATGGTATAAATCTTCATGGTGTTAAATTGGGTCATAGGATTTTCGAAGCCGGATGAATACTGTGTTCATTTATCTTATTAATCGCTATAGTAAAATAAATGTTGACATTTTCCAAATTCATGCCAAAATAACAACGATTTTTTTTATAAAATGTTATTTAAACGTAAAAATTATATGGTAAAAAATATTGCAATCAGGTGGTTTTGTGAAAATAAAAAGCGTCGGCCTGCTGGGTACACGTGATGATAAGGTCGTTAATGCACACATGGTCCGGCAAACCGGTACAATAAAAAATAGTATCTGCAATATCATTGCCTGTAAGGGGAGTAATACCGGTATAGGTAGCAGCAGCCTTGGTTTCATCTCCTTTAAACCGAACCAGAGCAAACTCCGTTTCCACAGCCCCGGGATGTATACCGGTTACTTTTATATTGTGTTTTAAAAGGTCAATGCGCATTGCCCTGTTAATGGCATCCACCGCAAATTTACTGGCACAGTAAACATTGCCTTTTTCATACACTTCCTTACCAGCAATTGAACCCATATTGATAATATGGCCTTTTTTTCGGGCAATCATCAATGGCACTACGGCTTTACTCACATACAATAGCCCATGTACATTGGTATTTAACATCCGTTCCCAATCCTCCATATCAGCATCTTCAAAAGAATCCCTTCCAACTGCAAGGCCGGCATTATTGATTAAAATATCAATTTGCTGCCATTCTTCCGTTAAACCGGCAATGAAACCTTCCACTGCCTTTCTATCCTGCACATCAAAGGTACCTGTTAGTATTTTTACCGGATGTGCTGACTTCAAACTTGTTTTTAACTCCTCCAGGCGCTCAGCCCTGCGCCCGGTTATAATGAGGTGATAGCCCGCTGCAGCAAATTTTTTAGCACACGCTTCTCCAATGCCTGAAGTGGCACCTGTTATTAATACGATTTTATTCATGCCTCTAAATTAAGACAGATTATCTAAAATATAGATTTGGCTTTTTGCTTAAAAAGAAAGAAAGGTGAAAATAAACATACAGGATAACCAGCCTTTTTTCACGGGATGAAGTAAAAGGA
>JAYUBR010000398.1:0-6315 GCA_043740775.1 Ferruginibacter sp.
CACAAATACTATTTAACATGCAAATAGAAAAAGTAAATATCCAGGAAAAGTTCAACTCCTTTACTGATTACTGGAACCCAAGAATAGCGGGAAAACTAAACGGACAGTTGGTGAAGCTGGTAAAGTTTCAGGGCGAGTTTGTTTGGCACAAACACGACAATGAAGATGAAATGTTTTTGGTAATGAACGGTGAGTTTAATATGGAGCTAAGAGATAAAACAATTACGATTTCCAAAGGCTACTTTATCATCATTCCGAAAGGAACAGAACACCGGCCAGTTGCGATTAATGAGGTAGAGGTAATGTTGTTTGAACCGGATACTACGTTGAATACAGGAGATGCGGTGGATACAAATTGGACAAAATATGAACTGAAGGAAATTTAAAAGTCAAAAATAAAAAGTAAAAATTTGTCCAGATTTTTATAGCTCAATCGTCATCGGTTTTTAACAACTAAAATTTCAAAAAATGAAAGAGTTTTTATTGATTTTCAGAAGCGATAACACCGTTAGCCAGGGTCAACCTTCACCGGAACAGATGCAGGCTGTAATGAAACAATGGCAGGACTGGATGGGAAGTCTTGCAGCGCAAAACAAACTGGCCAACCCAGGCAACAGGTTGTCTTCAGAAGGCCGGGTAGTAAAGCCAAATAATATGGTTACCAACGGGCCTTATGTAGAATTGACAGAAGCCATAGGGGGCTACATTGTTGTAAACGCAGCTTCGCTGGATGAGGCAGCAGAACTTTCAAAAGGCTGTCCTATTTTGCAGGTGGGCGGCAATGTGGAGGTACGTACCATTGTGCCAATGGATGATAATAGCTAAATTTTATTTTTCACACAACGAATCAAAGGATACAAAGAACACAACGAAATACTTTGTATTCTTTGTTTTTTTTTGTTGCCTTTGTGAGAAACAAAAAGGGTTTTTAATGAATGGAACAACAGCAACTGATACCGCATTTATTCAGAACAGAGTACAGGAAAATCATCGCCGTACTCTGTAAGCTGTTTGGCATTGAGCACATTGAAATTGCCGAAGATATTGCCAGCGATACCTTTTTGTTAGCTGCTGAATTATGGGGACAGAAAGGCCTGCCAGAAAACCCAACCGCATGGTTGTATACCGTGGCAAAAAATAAAACCAAGGATTATTTTAAACACAATAGCGTCTTCGCTCAAAAAGTTTCCCGGCACGTCAGCGCCAATACAATCATTGCAGAAGAATTAACCATTGATTTATCCCTAAAAAATATAAACGACAGCCAACTGGCCATGATATTTGCCATTTGCGATTCCTGCATTTCGCTGGAAGCGCAGATTGGGCTTGCATTAAACCTGCTTTGTGGTTTCGGAATTGATGAAGTTGCCAGAGCTTTTTTAACCAACAAGGAAGTTATTTACAAACGGTTGCAACGGGCCAAAGAAAAACTTAGAATACAAAATGTACCAATAGAACCGCCTTCGCTGGAAGCAATCAATAACCGTCTTCCGAATGTTTTAACCAGTTTGTACCTGCTGTTTAACGAAGGTTATTATTCATCTTCCCCAAACACCACTTTAAGAAAAGAACTTTGCCTCGAAGCAATGCGGCTGAATTATTTACTGGTAGAAAATGAACTCACCAACACGCCTTCTGCCAATGCCCTGCTTTCATTGATGTGTTTTCATTCATCCCGGTTTGAAGCAAGGATAAACCTGAAAGGTGAAATAATTTTATACGATAACCAGGACGAACAACTTTGGGACAATGAATTAATTACCAAAGGAGAATATTATTTAAACAAAGCCTCACAAGGAAAACAGGTAACAAAATATCATTTGGAAGCAGCCATGGCTTACTGGCATACCAATAAAAAAGACACTGCAGAGAAATGGGAAAACATTTTACAACTCTACAATAAGCTGTTACAGCTGGAGTATTCACCCATTGCTGCATTGAACAGAACTTACGCCTTGGCAAAGGCAAACGGTAAAGCAACAGCCATTACAGAAGCGCTGAAACTAAACCTGGATGACAATCATTTGTACCATGCCTTGCTGGGCAACCTGTATACAACGGTTGACAATACAATGGCCCTGCAGCATTTTGAAAAAGCATTGCAGCTCGCCAAATCAAATGCGGATAAAGTGGTTATTGCAAATAATATTGAGCGGCTGAAGGAAACATTGTAAAGAGTTTGATACTACTACAAAAATATTTTTTAAACATGTCCAATATCGTTAACGGTATTTGTTATTAGAGAATAGAACAATTATTCACTAACATTTAAAATTTAAAACAATGGATGATGAGTATGCATTAATTATGCGGCACCAGGACGGTGGCAAAATTGCTTCGCCTGAGCAAATGGAAATCTGGATGAAACAAACCATGGATTGGATAGGGGGCATCGCTGCACAAAATAAATTTGTTGGCGGTACCGGGTTACCCTTTGATGGAGCAAGGGTTGTAAGGTCTGACAAGGTTGTTACCAACGGACCCTTCGGCGAAATAAAAGAAACCATTGGAGGTTTCATGACGGTGAAAGCAAATTCAATTGAAGAGGCGGTGGAGTTTGCTAAAGGCTGCCCTGTGCTACAGGGCGAAGGCAACAGTGTTGAAGTAAGAAGAATTGCCAAAAATGATGGGACGCATTAAGTTATTTTTATGCATTGTTTCACACGAAGTAACGAAGGATACAAAGCGCAAAACGTTGTGTATTTTGTTTTCGTAGTTCGCTTTGTATGAAATAATTTTAATTGATGGAACAACAGCAACTGATACCACATTTATTCAGAACAGAATACCGCAAAATAACTGCGGTGCTGTGCAAGTTGTTTGGGATAGAGCACATCGAAATTGCCGAAGACCTCGCCAGCGAAACTTTTTTATCTGCCATGGAAACATGGTCCTACAAAGGGATTCCCGAAAACCCTACAGCATGGCTGTATACCGTGGCAAAAAATAAAGCCCGTAATTATCTTAACCGCAACAATCATTTTGCGCAGAAAATTTTATCACAATTAAAATATGCTTTACCTCAAACTGAGGAAATAGCAATTGATTTGTCTGATAAAAATATTACTGACAGCCAGTTGCAAATGTTGTTTGCTATTTGCCATCCTGCCATTTCAACCGAAGCACAAATTGGCCTGGCACTTCGCATATTGTGTGGCTTTGGAATTGATGAAATTGCCACCGCTTTTGTAACCAACAGGGAAACCATCAATAAACGGTTGTATCGTGCCAGAGAAAAACTAAGACTTGAAAAGGTGCCCATTGAATTTCCTGGTGAAAAAGAAATCAATGAAAGAATGGAAGCCGTTTTAACCACCTTATATTTATTGTTCAGCGAAGGCTATTATTCTGAAAACAAAGATGCGGTACTGCGCAATGAGCTTTGCCTGGAAGCCATGCGCCTGACTTATTTGCTTATTGAAAATGAATCAACAAATCAGCCCGCTGTAAATGCCTTGTATGCGTTGATGTGTTTTCATACTTCCCGTTTTGAAGCAAGAAAAAATGCCAACGGAGACATTGTTTTGTATGATGACCAGGATGAAAAATTATGGAACCAGGAACTGATTTCGGAAGGAGGCTACTTTTTGCACCAGGCATCCAAAGGCAATACGATTTCCAAATATCACCTGGAAGCAGGGATTGCTTACTGGCACACGATCAAAGAGGGTAGGGGCGATAAGTGGGAAAAGATTTTACAACTTTTTAACCAGTTGCTGCAGTTGGAATACTCACCCGTTGCAGTGCTCAACAGAACCTATGCACTTTCCAAAGTCAACGGCAAAACCGCAGCCATTAAGGAGGCAGAAAAATTAAATTTATCCGGCAGCCACTTTTACTTTGTGTTGCTGGGCGAACTCTACACCGGCATTGACAATGACAAGGCAAAATCAAATTTTGAAAAGGCGCTTACGATTGCAAAAACACAAACAGACAGGCAGACCATTGAAAAGAAAATCAAGCATCTTTGAATACTCATTCCATACATCCTTTTTAAAATTATATTTGTGATCATTAATGATTGCAAAAAATAATTTTATGAGATCATACCTTTTGCCAATGGTACTTGTTGTTACCATCATGTTTAGCCATACTGCAATTTGCCAAACCAAAAATATACCGGAGTCTCAGGTTAAAAAATGGTGGAAAGAAGCCATCGTTTATCAAATTTATCCCCGCAGTTTTAAAGACAATGATGGCGACGGCATCGGCGATTTAAAGGGTATCATTTCCAAACTGGATTATATAAAAAGCCTTGGCATTACTGCGGTCTGGATCAATCCCATTTATAGCTCACCCAATGATGACAATGGTTACGATGTGAGCGACTATCGCAACATCATGAAAGACTTTGGTACCATGGCAGATTTTGATGCGCTGTTAAAAGGCCTGCATGCCCGTGGCATTAAACTGGTGATGGATCTGGTAGTAAACCACAGCAGCGATGAACATGAATGGTTTAAACAAAGCCGCAGTTCAAGAACCAGCCCGTACAGAAATTATTACCATTGGTGGAATGCAGAAAAAGGAATGCCGCCGTACCGTTATAGCCTGTTCGATATCAACCATGATGCATGGAAATACGACTCACTCACCAATGCATATTACCTGCATTATTTTTCCCGCAAACAACCCGACCTTAACTGGGAAAATCCGGCCTTAAGAAAAGAAGTATATGTTATCATGAAATTCTGGGCAGATAAAGGCATTGATGGTTTCCGGCTGGATGCTTTTGGTTTTGCCGCTAAAGACACCAGCTTCCCGGTATTGCCCGAAGGTTATGAAAAAAACTTTATGCCTTATTATTCCATGCAGGGAAATTTACACAGTTACCTGCAGGAGATGGACAAAGAAGTGTTTAGCAAATACAATGTGATGAGTGTGGCAGAAGGCGCAGGCAATTCATTTGAAGATGCGCACAACCTGGTAGATGCTGACCGCAAGGAATTAAACATGGCCTATGCTTTTGATGCCGTTGATATTGCAAAGCCGGAAGGTTACAACCTGTTACATTTTAAAGAAGTGTTTAGCCGGTGGGACAGTGCCTTTGCAAGCAAGGGCTGGTTGTCTGTTTTCCTGGCCAATCACGACCAGGCAAGATTAGTAAGCCGCTTTGGCAATGATAGTCCGGAGTTTAGAGAACTGTCTTCTAAAATGCTCGCCACTTTTATTATGACCATGCGGGGCACGCCCTATTATTACAACGGTGATGAACTGGGAATGACAAATGCGGGTTTTGATAAAATAGAGGATTACCGGGATATAGCAACGCTGAATGAATACCAGCGTCAAAAAAACATCGGTGGCGATCTGCAACAATTTATGCAACGCATACAGTTTGAATGCAGGGACAATGGCCGTACCCCATTTCAATGGAACAGCAGCGCCAATGCGGGTTTTACCGGTGGTACGCCCTGGATAAAAGTAAATCCAAATTATAAAACAATCAATTATGCAGTACAGCAAAACGATGCCAACAGTGTGTTGCACTATTTTCGCAAGCTCGTAAAATTGCGCAAACAAAACAAAGTGCTGGTGTATGGAAAATATACATTGCTGGATAAAAGCAATCCTAATGTGTACTCGTACGTGCGGGAAAAAGATGGGCAGAAGATGCTGGTATTGCTGAACTTTACAAAGTCAACCGCACAAACCAATCTTGCGTTAAATATTGCAAAGGCTCAATTGGTTTTATCCAATTACAAAACGGCTACTATAAATAATAAAAGCAAATCGTTAATTGTATTACGACCTTACGAAGCCATCATTTATAAACTATAAAACCTTCAATCATCATGAGCGACAAAATGCATTTTATTTAAAAATCAACCCGCCAAGGGCTTCTTTTATAATGGACATGCCGGATGAAGAAAGTGGCATTATGCAAAAGCATGTTGCTTTTTGGAATGATTACATTAATGATGAAACGGTGATTGTATTGGGCCCGTTGATGGATCCAAAAGGAGGTTACGGAATCGCTGTAGTAAGTGTGGATAGTGAAGATCAGTTGAACCAGATCATTGCAAAAGAGCCCGCCAATGGGATGAGCAGTTATGAAATTTATCCAATGCGGGCAGTTACAAAGCAACACTGATTTTTGTAACAATAAATAAATAATCAGCAAGCAGCTTATTAGTTTTTATTTTACTCTACATTAGTCATGAGAAAAATAATACCCTTGTTGCTTGTTATCAACTTATCAGCATTTAACTGCATTGCACAATTTTACATTGAACCGGTTATCGGTTACCAGATTGATATGAATAACAGCCGGTTTAAACAAATCAACAGCGCTGTACAATTCACCTTTAAAAA
>JAYUBR010000399.1:0-1857 GCA_043740775.1 Ferruginibacter sp.
ATGAAACTGACCAATGAAAATGTGGAGGCGTTTATTTATGATACCAAATCGTACACTAAAACAATACCCCAACTCATTGCCGAAAAAAAGCTGGACAACCTTGACATCCTGATCGGTTCAGTAAAAGATGTGGAGTTTAAACAACTGGCAGATTTTGCCCTTACAAAAAATATCCCTTTTATTTCGGCCACTTATCCAAATGATGGCGGAGTTACAGCCAATCCTTTCCTGGTAATTGTTAACTCTACTTTAAAAGCCCATTGCGAAGCTATTTTTAGTTACCTGGTTCAAAACCATGGTACCGATAAAATATTTCTTTGCCGCCAGAAGGGCCCGCAGGAAGATAAGGTGGCTGCATATTTTAAGATGATCAATGCACAGGATGGCAAACCTTTACTGGATATCCAGACTTTAAATTTTGACAGCATTGTTTCGCCCGGCTTATTAAAAAACAGGCTGGATAGCAACAGACAAACAGTGATAATCGGCGGTTCGCTGGATGAAACATTTGCTACCAAACTTACCAGAGCATGTTATCAGATACATGAGAGTTATCCTATTACTTTATTAGGTATGCCCAACTGGGATAATTTTAAAGCACTGATGAATAAAGATGTATTTGTAGATTTTCCGGTATTTTTTACAACTCCTTATTTTAACACCAAGTGGGATGAATATAGTAAAATGGTAAACACAGTTTACACAAAAAAATACAAAGCCCGGGCTAGCGATATGGCTTTTAAAGGATTTGAGTGTACCTGGCTTTTTACAAAATTAGTTACAAAGTACCCTGGTACTGTAATCAATCACCTCAATGAAAAATCATTTAAACTAATTACAGATTATAATTTCAGGCCGGTACAACTAAAAAAAGATGCTTCTGTACCGGACTATTTTGAAAACAAGCATTTGTATTTTGTACGCATCATGAATGGTTCTATTGCCAAAGCCTGGTAATTTCACCAGGATATTAAAATCTTTAAAAGCCTGTATTAACAGGCTTTTTGCTTTTTTGGCATTCTTCAATCAAACATAAACGGGTAATGTTTGTAATAACCATGCATTGAGATTACAGAACTTATTGCACATAAAAAATTACACCTGCCCACCAAAATTTGCATAGTATGTAAGCTCACATTTTCCTGACGAAAAAAGTGGCAGACAAATTGGGATGAGGTAAAGTATTGTAGTGAATGGTGCAGGATTGATAAACAACAGAAAGAATAAATCCTTGATATAAAAATCACGCCAGTCAATTTTCATTTGCCTTAGATAAAAAGCATAAACAACAACCCGAAAGAATTTTAAATTTTAATTCTTAATTTTTAATTAAAAAAATGCCGTTAATAGAATTCTCCGACAAAGGTCTTTACTGCAGGCAGGGCAATTTTTACATTGACCCTTGGAAGCCTGTCGAAAAAGCCATCATTACGCACGCACACAGCGATCATGCCCGTTGGGGAAGTAAGTATTATTTGTGCCATCACCTTACCAAACCATTATTACAATTACGCCTTGGAGACAATGTTTATGAAAGTGTAGACTGGAATGAACCTGTATTTATAAACGGTGTAAAAGTATCCCTGCATCCTGCTGGCCACATCATTGGTTCTGCACAAATAAGGGTTGAACACCATGGTGAAGTATGGGTAGCCAGTGGCGACTACAAAACCGAAGATGATGGTATCAGCGGTGCTTTTGAACCTGTTCAATGCAACACATTTATCACAGAGTCAACCTTTGGTTTACCCATTTACAAATGGAAAAAACAAGCCGCCATTTTTGAAGACATTAAAAACTGGATAGCACAAAATAAAAACCAGAAAAAAACAAGTGTACTGATCGCCTACAGCTTAG
>JAYUBR010000400.1:0-6310 GCA_043740775.1 Ferruginibacter sp.
ACTTTAAAATAGTTTGCTGATCAGTATTACTTACTATACCGCTGTAATTTATTTTGATCTTATTGTTGGACTGGATCAATCCATATTTTTTTGCATAAAAGCTCTGTACATCACTGGTAACAGCACCTGCAGGCAGAGGGGTTCCTAATAGCGATACCGAGACGGCTGAAGTAACATGCACAACATCTGTGTACGCAATGGCATTCACTGTTTTACTCATTCCTTTTTCTGCAATGGTATTTACAATGGTAATTGTTAGCGGAATGCCGGATGCTGTAACAGCGTAACTCTGGCTCCAGGAAGTATTTGCAGCAGCATTGTCTTTTAAATAAATATTCTCAATGGCGTTGCCACTTAATGTTGCAGGAAGATTTTGGAAATTGTAATAATCACTACCGGAAAGAAAATAATACTCATTCGCACTGCCGCTGCTGTTGGTAAAAACATGGTATGCTTTACCATTAATTGTGCTATCCCTGCTGGTAGAGGTAAGTGTGTAGCTGGTTGTTAGAGAGGTTAAGTTATTTAGTACTTCATAATTCCAGGTGCTGTTTGCAGTATAACTCATATATTTGATATTCTCCGTTGGCGTTGAAGTACTATCTTTTTTGCAGGATGAAACTGCGCCGCAAATAGCCAATAAGGCAAAAATGATCTTTTTCATTGGGAAAATATTAGTTTTAAAAGGTAAATATCTGATTATTTTAATAATAATTAAAATAATCCTCTTATCTTTGCGCTCCCAAAATATATGGCAAAGCAAGCACTCATTAAACAAGACGGTACAATTTTAGAAGCGCTAAGCAATGCTATGTTTAAAGTTAAGCTGGAAAACGGACACGAGATACTGGCAACTATCTCAGGAAAAATGCGGATGCACTACATCAGGATTTTACCAGGAGATAAGGTGGGCGTAGAAATGAGCCCTTATGATTTAACAAGGGGAAGAATAATTTTTAGGTATAAATAACAGGCATTAATAAATAAAATTAACAAGATGAAGGTTAAAGCTTCCATTAAAAAAAGAAGTGTTGATTGCAAAATCGTACGCAGAAAAGGTGTACTATTCGTGATTAACAAAAAAAATCCCCGTTTTAAACAAAGGCAGGGATAGAAATTGATAATGGTGAAAGCCATGTAAACCCAATCAACAAATTAACAAATTAATAGAATTATGGCTCGTATTGCCGGTATAGATTTACCAAAAAATAAAAGAGGCGAAATCGGACTTACCTACATCTTTGGTATTGGTCGTTCTACTGCTCAATATATTTTAGATAAAGCTTCTATAAGCTTTGATAAAAAAGTAAATGAGTGGAATGATGATGAACAAACTGCCATTCGTAATGTAATCAACGCGGAGTTTAAAACGGAAGGCGCTTTACGCAGTGAAGTGCAGATGAACATTAAGCGTTTGCTTGATATTGCCTGCTACCGTGGCTTGCGTCATCGCAAAGGATTGCCTTTACGTGGTCAGCGTACCCGTACCAATAGCCGTACCCGTAAAGGAAAACGGAAAACAGTTGCCGGCAAAAAGAAAGTGGCTAAAAAATAATTAACAGATACCAGGTAGCAATACCTGGTATACGTTTTTACAGACTTAAATACAATTGAACAAACGCCGGATAGCTTTAAGTCAGCAGGAGGGTTGGTTCACTCCTTACAAAACAGGGGTTTTATTTTTCAACAGATTACCTATTTAAAGTATTATGGCAAAAGCACAAAAGCAGCAAAGCGCAAAAGCAGCCGCTAAAAAAAGAGTAGTTAAAGTAGATAGCTACGGAGATGCTCACATTGTTGCAAGTTTCAACAACATCATTATCAGTTTAACCAACAAAAACGGACAGGTTATTTCCTGGTCAAGTGCTGGTAAAATGGGTTTTAAAGGAAGTAAAAAAAATACTCCATATGCAGCTCAGATGGCCGGAGCTGATGCAGCTAAAGTTGCAATGGATGCAGGTTTGAAAAGAGTAGACGTATTTGTAAAAGGACCAGGTTCAGGCCGTGAAGGTGCTATCAGGTCTTTATCACAATCAGGAATTGAGATCAATATGATTAAAGATGTAACTCCGTTGCCACACAATGGTTGCCGTCCTCCAAAGAAGAGAAGAGTTTAGTAAATGACGGATTTACGGATGTAGGATATAACATTAGCCATCAAAAAATCAGCCATCCCAACATATTTTATAACCGGGTGCAACATTCATTTTAAGATTTTTTAATGTTGCATCGTCACTAAAAAATCGCACTCATAATTATGGCAAGGTACACAGGCCCCAAAACAAAGATCTCCCGAATTTTCGGAGAGCCCATTACAGGAAACGGAAAATGGTTAACTAAAAACAGTAATCCTCCGGGAATGCACGGAGCAACCCGTAAACGCAAAACTTTAGGCGAATACGCTTTACAGTTGCGTGAAAAACAAAAAGCAAAATACACGTATGGTTTGCTTGAAAAACAGTTCCGTAAAACATTTGACGAAGCTGCTAGAAAAAAAGGCGTAACAGGTGAAAACCTGATTAAATTACTGGAAGCCCGTTTGGATAATGTTGTTTTTCGTATGGGCATTGCTCCAAGCCGCCAGGCTGCACGCCAGTTGGTTAGTCACAAACACATCACTGTTAATGGAGATGTATTAAATGTTCCTTCTTATTCTATGAAACCCGGCGAAACGGTTGGTTTAAAAAATAAGAGTGCAGTTAATACTTCTATCACCGGTAACGTTCGTGGAAAAAATACTAAATTTAACTGGATCGATTTTAACGAAACAGAATTGAAAGGTACTTTTATTGCTTATCCTGAAAGAGAAAGTGTTCCTGAAAATATCAAGGAACAACTGATTGTGGAATTGTACAGTAAGTAATAAGTGAGAAGTCAAAATTCAAAAATTCAGAGACTAAAATAGTTTTACTTTTTAATTTTGACTTTGTTCTCCATCGCACAAATTTTAAACATTTAAACAACAAAATACAAATGGCCATTTTAAATTTTGTTAAGCCCGATAAAATTGTTCTGCAAAAAGCAAATGACTTTGAAGCACAATTTGAATTTCGTCCGCTTGAACCTGGTTATGGTGTAACTATTGGTAATGCTCTTCGCAGGGTTTTATTAAACTCTTTGGAAGGTTATGCAATTATTGGTATCAACATCGTTGGTGCTGATCATGAGTTTGCAACCATTAAAGGTATCACTGAAGACGTTACGGAAATAATCCTTAACCTTAAGCAGGTACGTTTTAAAAAGAAAGTTGAACATGAAGTTAGCAGTGAGAAAATCACCCTTTCTATCAAAAATAAAACAGAGCTTACTGCCGGTAACATCGGTGAAGCTTCGTTGTCTTTTGAAGTAATGAATCCTGAACTGATGCTTTGCGTAATGGACAGCAGCGCCAAACTGGATATTGAAATCACCATTGGTAAAGGCCGCGGGTATGTACCTGCAGAAGACAACCAGGATAAGAGTACACATTTTGGATATATTGCGGTAGATGCTATTTATACACCTATCAAAAATGTAAAATATACCATCGAAAATACCCGTGTTGAACAACGCACGGATTTTGAAAAACTGATCATGGAAGTGATCACTGATGGTACAATTCATCCTGAAGAAGCTGTTAAACAAGCCAGCCGTATTTTGATTCAGCATTTGATGATCATTACTGATGAAAACATCACTTTTGATACTAAAGAAGATAAAAAAGAAGACCTGGTGGATGAACAAACTTTACAATTGCGTAAAGTATTGAAAACACCATTGGAAGATCTGGATCTTTCTGTACGTGCCTTCAATTGTTTGAAAGCAGCCAAAATCAATTCATTAAGTGAACTGGTTCAATACGAGCAGGAAGACCTGATGAAATTCAGAAACTTTGGACAAAAATCTTTAAGTGAAATTGAACAGGTGTTGATTGAAAGAGGTTTAGGTTTCGGAATGGATTTGAGCAAGTTGAAACTGGATGACGAGTAAATTAAATTGAAAATGTGACAATTGCTCAATTACTCAATGTGGTTGTATTTCATTTTCAAATTGTCGAATTTTTAAATTGAGTAATTTATTAACAGTAGGTTATAAATCCTGACACGGTATAACCGAATTTAAAACAACAATGTCATGCGTCACGGAAATAAGAATAACAATTTAAGCAGAACGGCTTCTCACAGAAAAGCATTGCTGATGAACCTGGGTTGCCAGTTGATTACCTTTAAGAGAATCACTACTACTTTGGCTAAAGCAAAGGCTTTGCGTACGTACATTGAGCCATTAATCACTAAAACAAAAAATACAGCAACCCAGGAAACTATTATGCACAATCACCGTATTGTATTTAGTTACCTGAACGATAAGGCTGCTGTAAAAGAATTGTTTACAGTAGTAGCTCCTAAAATTGCAAGTCGCCCTGGCGGTTACACCCGTATTATTAAATTAGGTGCAAGAACTGGTGATAACGCCGAAATAGCGATGATTGAACTCGTAGATTTCAATGAAATTTATGGTAACAGCATTTCAAAAGCGGCAGCAGCGGAACCAGCTAAAAAGACAAGGCGTAGTGGTGGTGCTAAAAAGAAAATAGCAGACACTTCAGCAGTGGATGAAGCGGTAGAAGTTAAAGTTGAAGATGCAACGGAAGATAAAGCAACTCCTGAAGTATAAATGATACTATTAAAATTACATATAGCTCCGATATTTTTATCGGAGTTTTTTTATGAGGTTCCGGGAATATTTGTTTCAAATAATTATACAGACCAATAAATTAAATTGTGTAAAAATTAATTGTAAAATCATTCAGCGAATCCTTTTCTTTGCAAAACTTTAGAAAAATAATGGGAGCAACAACACATAAAAAATCAGCTATTTTATTATTGAAAGATGGGACTGTTTTTTACGGTCATGCCTTTGGTAAAATAGGAACCACCACAGGAGAAATTTGTTTTAATACCGGCATGACGGGCTACCAGGAAGTTTTTACTGACCCTAGTTATTACGGCCAGGTATTAATCATGAACAATGTTCATGTGGGTAACTATGGTGTAAAGAATACGGATGTGGAGAGTGATGGGGTAAAAGTAAAAGGGATCATCGGCAGAAACCTGGAAGAAAAATATTCACGGTTTATGGCAGATGAATCTTTACAGCAATATTTTGAACAACAACAAATTGTTGCGATAGATGATGTGGATACCAGAGCGTTGGTATCGCATGTGCGCATACAGGGCGCTATGAACTGTATCATATCCTCTGAAATTACAGACCTTGAAATATTACAGGATGAACTTGATAAAGTACCGTCTATGGATGGACTGGAACTGGCTTCAGTTGTATCGACAAAAGAACCCTATTTTGCTGGTGACCCGGATAGTAAAATAAGAGTAGCTGTATTAGATTATGGCATCAAAAAAAATATATTGAATTGCTTAACTGAAAGAGGGGCTTATATAAAAGTACACAATGCTAAAACCAGCCTTGAAGAGCTGGAAGCATTTAAGCCTGACGGTTATTTTATCAGCAACGGCCCCGGAGATCCTGCCCCGATGGATTATGCAGTTAAAACAATCAAACAGATATTGGCACTGGATAAACCATTGTTTGGTATTTGTCTTGGCCATCAGTTACTGGCATTGGCCAATGATATCCCTACTTTTAAAATGCACCACGGGCATAGAGGATTGAATCACCCGGTAAAAAATATCACCAGTGGTAAAAGCGAAATCACCACACAGAATCATGGCTTTGGTATAAACCCAGATGCAGTAAAGGCTTCGGATAAAGTAGAGATTACACATCTTAACCTGAATGATAATTCTATTGAAGGTATCCGTATGAAAAACAAACCGGCTTTTTCGGTGCAATATCATCCGGAAGCAACGCCGGGGCCGCACGATAGCCGTTATTTGTTTGATGAGTTTATTGCATCAATAATTAATAATTAAAAATTAAGAATGAAAAATGCAGTGTTCAAATTTAATTGCATTAATTCGTGTAATTAGTAATAATTCGTGTAATAAAATCAGCATCATGAACATAGCCATTATCAACGGTCCTAATTTAAACCTGCTGGGTACAAGAGAGCCTGCCATCTATGGTAACAAGACTTTTGAAATGTATTTTGAAGAATTGAAAACCACCTTTCCTTCGGTAACATTTCATTATTTTCAAAGCAATGTGGAGGGCGAACTGATTAACGAGATACAACGCATTGGCTTTGCGTTCGATGGTATTATTTTAAATCCGGGTGGTTATACACATACTTCTGTTGCTTTGGGAGATGCCATTGCATCAATCACAACACCCGTGGTAGAAGTTCATATTT
>JAYUBR010000401.1:0-1856 GCA_043740775.1 Ferruginibacter sp.
TTTGATTGGAAATTCGGACTGTTCCTAATTCTAATCATTTGTATTCCAAGATTTATTTTGGTGCTTAATGCAAATTCATCAGGAAATTATGGCTACATAGGGCTTATAATGGCTATTTCAGCAATTGCACCATTTTTATTTCTAAGCAAGTACGGACAAAGAGAAATAGGAGTAACTAAACCCAAAAACTATTCCTGGCTTATTATAGCTTTTGCGGCAGGCCTTTCTGCAAGTATTCTACTTTACCTTTTAGGACAGTTCTTTTATGGAAGTTCTTATGAAAATTGGTACACTTATATTGCAAAATCGTACAAAATTCCAAATGGAATAAATCCAAATGATAAAGCAATTTTGTTTACCATCATGACCTTAACAGGAATGACTTTTAGCCCCATTGGTGAGGAACTGTTTTTTAGAGGAATTGTTCACTCCAGTTTCGCAAAATCAATAGGCGACAAAAAAGCATCTATCGTTGACAGTTCTGCATTTGCATTGACACATATTTCACATTTTGGTTTGGTATTTATCAACAATCAATGGAACTTTTTTACGACACCGACTTTTATTTGGGTATTGAGTATGTTTTTTGTCAGTGTACTTTTTTTTATTTTCAAAAAATACGTAGGTTCTATTTTAGGAGCAGTAATTTGTCATTCAGCATTTAATTTTGGAATGATATATTGTATATTTTACCTGATGTGAAAAAAAACTGCCGCCAACAAATAGGGCTTCGTCGGGGCTGTAAGGCCAACTGTGAAGCATCGGCTGTACCATACCGGTGACTTTAATTATACGTGATTTTATTATGGGGATTGCTTGTAGTAAAGAATGAATTATCTTAGAAATAAAAATGGACTTTAAACATCTTCAGTACTGAGGTAATTACGAGGCTGTAAGGGTGGCTGGTGTAAAAAAATTATTGAGTAATGGATGATAAACAAAGATTGAAAAAGAAGGATCATGATAAAAAAACAAGGGGATGAAAAGCTATCCGTTTTTTATAATTGTGTTATTATGTCTGGCAATATTTCTTGTAGATATATTCGCCTTTTATTGGCTGCAATCGATCACACAACTAATCCCTTTGCCTTTAACAAGACGTGCAATCAATATTGCCTTTTGGTTTTTTACTGTCGGACTTATCTCTTCCATACTGGTATTAAAAGTAAGATTTGAGCACATAGCTCACCAGACCAGACACCTGCTGGTATCTTCATTGTATGGCCTCACAATTTCTTCCTTTATTCCTAAAATTATTTTTATCATAGTTATTTCGGTACTACATTTTACCGATTATGTTTTTGCTGAAAAAGTATCCTTTTTATGGGTTGCCATGTTAGGTTTGCTTTCGGGTTTCTTTCCTTTTTTTGTTATTCTGTATGCCATCTTCAGGTCGTTGTACCGTTTTAAGGTGCATCATCACAAAGTAAAGCTGCAACAACTTCCTGAGAGTTTTAATGGCCTGCGCATCGTTCATATTTCAGATACTCATTTAGGAAGTTTCAATGCCCGGTTTCACATTTTCGACAGGGCTGTAAAGTTGATCAACCATTTACAGCCTGATCTTATTTTATTTACGGGCGACCTCGTCAACAATTTTGCATCTGAATTAAATGACTGGGATACAACCTTCAAACAATTATCAGCAAAGAGGGGAAAATATGCTGTTTTAGGTAACCACGATTATGGCGATTATCATCAATGGGAATCGCCTGCTGCCAAACAGGTTAATTTTGAAGCCATCAGAAATTTTCACAAAAAAATTGGCTTCAGGCTCCTGCTAAATGAGGCAGTAATTGTTGAAAACAACAATGAAAAGATTGCCATTGCAGGTGTTGAAAATTGGGGCAATCCGC
>JAYUBR010000402.1:0-6306 GCA_043740775.1 Ferruginibacter sp.
AGGAACAGTACCATTAATATTCACATCCTGTATGCTAAGAAAAAATTTGCTTTTGTCATCGCCACCGGAAATAGACAAATCATTTTGAACAGTAAGCCCTTTATTAAAAAAACCCTTTTTTGCATCAGGACGTGCAGAATAAGTAGAATGTTTCAGTGAATCGGAGAAAGTCCCATCGGCATTAAAAAATCTTACAGGCGCTCCAATGGTAATTGGCGCTCCATTATAGGCAGGTCCATAACTCTGATTTTCGTATGGTACATATGGTACAAAAGGATTTTCGGGGAAATATACAATACCGGGATATTGATTCGGATCTAACTCTCCACCATACTGACCGAATTTGTTTTGCAGGTTGGGCAAATAGGCAATTTCCTGAAACTGGGTAGTGCTACTCAAATTAACCACTGGTTTTCCCTTGCTTCCTTTTTTAGTGGTAACGATAATAACACCATTAGAACCATCCGAACCATAAATAGCAGAAGAACTACCGCCTTTTAGTACGGAAACATTTTCCACATCATTCGGATTTAGCTGGGCAAGAATTGCACCGCCCTGGTCTCTCGACATTACAACATCATCAATTACAATAAGGGCTTCATTATTACCCAGAATAGATCTGTTGCCTCTTAATGTAATTCTTGTTGTTTGATCAACACTGCTATTTACATTATTAATTTGTAAACCGGACACTTTACCTGATAAACCTGTTGCAATATTGGTAACCTTTCCTTGAGTAAGATCCTTGTTACTCACTTTAGCCACAGATACTCCCAGAGATTTAGGTTCCCGCTTTATGCCCAAAGCCGTAACAACCACTTCTTCCAATTTACTCTCTTTAGAAATCAGGGAAACATTAACCGAAGATCCTGAACCTACTTTAACGTTGGCTAATACAAAATCAGTTGCAGTAATTGTAAGTAGATCTCCTGTTTTAGCATTAATTTGAAAATTTCCATTTTCATCTGCCGCTACCCCTGCATCAGCTTTAGTTTTAACTGAAGCCCCAGGCACAGGTACACCTTTCGAATCAGTAACTTTTCCGGTTATTAAGCGGGTCTGAGCTGAAACGACTACAAATGACAGTAACGTTACTGTCAACATTGTCATAAATTTTCTCATTTGTAATAGGTTTTTTTATTTAAAATTGTAAAAATTAATGCAAATTAAGAAAAGGATTGATTCTTCAAATTAACATTTATTTAATAAAGACGTGTTAAAGGAACGATTTGCTGCGTTAACTACAAAATATTTGTTATTTTTTTATTGAATTTTCAAATAGTTCTAAAAATGCTCCCAGCTAATTCGAAATTCATTTTTTCATCAAAAGCTATTAAAAAATAAATTTTTATAAAAATTTTTAGGCTTTTAAAATTTTTCATTGAAGTTTTTGCTTGAAGTAATAGATAAGCATCATTAAGTTTTATTTTTATGTAAGTAAAAAAATAAAAAAATTCTTTTGAAAATTTGGAGAAAAATTACAAATTAAACTTCTTTGATTTACAAAGCAGAGAATAAATATTTGTTTATTTATCAATGAAGTACCCGGGCTTTTGAGGAATAAATAAATGGCTTTTCTGGGTCGGCAAGGCTGTTAAAATATTATATAAAAGCTTAATATAATTTTTTTACAAAAACTCTTCTTCCAATTTTAATGCGTTTTCATTAACAGGTTTTAACCAACCACATTTTTCATTTCTTAACTATAGGTTATTAGGAGATGACCGTCTTTCAACGTAATCCGTTGATCTTATCGGGACCCATGCTCATCTTATGAGGAAAGATGCCCATTTCAACGTAATCCCTCCATCTTATCGGGACCGATGACCATCTGTTGCAGTAATTTGACTTTTTAGTGAGGAAAGATGATCATCTTTTCTGGTAATTCATCCCATGACATCAGGGAAAATGTCCTTCCAAAGCAATTCTATTACAAAAAATATTGCCTGCCATTTATTGGCGTAAATGGATAATAAAGAAATTGAATTTATTTAATGACTATCCGTAATCAGGTGCAAAGATGCATAGCCTCGGATAATATTGTAGCAAAGGGGTTCAACCCGTTGTTACAATAAAAGAAGATAAAACGAGAACCATAGGTTCTGTGCATATTAAAGGTTTAAAAATAATTTTATAGTTGGATAACCTTTTCCCTTGTTGAAGTATATAGGGCACCTTTCTTGTATTGAAAATAAAGTCCTACAGATTCTTTTAATTTTGGTACAATTTATTTATTCAGTTGGCAATAAAAATTACCGGTAATATTTTACCAAATGGATACACTCTAAAACAACAAGACCTGCCAATTGGCAGGTCTTCTAAAGTATTAATAGTTGTTAAATTACAACTTCTTCAAAACAAGTTTATTGTCGCCTTGACTTGAACCATTATAAATAATAGTCATTTTAAGGATGATATCGCCGGTACATGAAAGCGCATATCCTGCAAAATCGCCTGCTCCAGCACCTTGCGCAGATGCTTTTGCTCCGTAATCACCAAATGTTGTTTTTGGAACAGTAGCAACACCCGTAGCGGGATCAACATTTACAATTAATGGATCAACTACATCGCCGTAAGCTACATTTGGCCAAACCTTGCTAATATTTATCTGGTTAGGCCCGGGGCCATCTGTAACTTGTACAACATCGCCAGAACCCCAATCTTGCCAATCATCAGTTACTACGGAATAGGCTCCGGCAATTGGTGAAACAAAAGGACAGGTAATGTATGCAGACCACCTCATGCTTGAATTGTAATTTGAATTACTTTCCAAAGCACCCGGCATATTTGAAACGTCAAATGTTCGACCATCTTTGGTTACAGCCTGGTTATAAAATGTAAAATAATCTCCGGGTTGAAAATCTGATGTCCCCATGGCAGTAGCTATTTCAGCACCGGTAACGGCCAATTTAGTACCTTTTCCTGTAAAAGGTATGCTCTTCACTTTCTTCCAGATTTTGGTATCCACATTTGCCCCTTTTACAACAAACACTACCACATGGTCAACATCATCCCCATATTTATCAACAGTAATCCCCACTTCAGAAGTACTGAAATTAAAAATGTCAAGGGTTGTTTTTTGTGTTGAAATCAAAGTAAGATAAGCGCCAATACTTAAATTTTTCACATCTGACAAAGGATTTTGCACTTCTGCCTTTTTACAGGAGAAAAGAACTACAAGGCTTAACAAGCCAATATATATTGCTGTTTTTTTCATGATTATTTTTTTATTTAATAAAATTATCTGGATTTGTATCCCAAAATACTTTGTTGGCCGCTACTCCCGGAGTTTTTTGCGCCGGTGCATTACTATTACGGTTAACATAAACCGAGGGATAAAATAAAGACCTTATAAAGAGACCAGGGTTAGGCGTAGTTTTAATTGGCTGCATATTATTCGGGCTTCCCGTTCTTCTGTAATTATTATATGCCTCAATACCATTGCCCCATGAAGCAAGATAGTATTCCTTCATGATGATATCCAATCTTTCTGCATCGCTTGTTGCGGCACCATAGTTACCTAATACTGTGCTTACATAATTATCAATGGCTGTCTGTGAAGGTATCCTGTTGGCTGAAACAGTTACTTTAACAGTAGCTGGAAATGCAAGTACTTTTGCAATGGATGCCCTGATACCTTTTTCCAATAATGCTATAGGTGTACCATTAACAGTAATATTTAATTTTAATGCAGCTTCTGCTTCTAAAAAATAAGTGAAAGAAGACACCCAGATTGGATCGATACCGGCGCCCTTGCCGCCTCTCGTATTATCTACAGATGTGCCTTGACTGGCATCAAATTCACCGCCCGCAGGATACACCCCCCAGGTAGTTCTCAACGGTCCGTCGGGAGGAGTTCCTGATGCATCTCCATGATCTCTTCCCCAATAACCAGCGCCCACTAAACAAAAAGGCATTTCGGCAGGGTAGTGGGCAGGGAAATTTTCATTGATGCATGGACAAGTTGCATCGTTAGCTTCACCGTAATTTGTTCTTTGCCTGTAAAAATAATACCTGCGCCGGGGGTCTAAATTTGTTACGCCACCAGCAGAACCTGTTTTTTCAATAGCCACTGCCCACATAAAATAATTACCAATAAAATCATTGGCGCTATTACTACCTGCACTTGCATTATTGTAGTTGGCTGCATAGTGTGGGTGTCTGCTGTCTGGAGTATTATTAACTGTAGAATACCTGAACACCAAATCTTTACTTTCTGCAGTAATCAAATCATTTGCAGTCATCAAATCAGTTACCTTGGCTGTTACATTAGCTTCATCTACCAAACGCGTTTGCATATAGAATTTAAGCTTTAGGCTTTTGGCTGCTGTTTTCCATTTAATTTTATTACCGCCATAAAATAAATCATTAGTAGGACCAGCACCTGCACCTGATTTACTAAAATTACTAATGGCACTATCCAGCAATACAAAAACGTTTTTATAAACATCAGCTCCTTTATCAGCTTTTGGTGTAAGATTTTCCTGGCCAAGAGATGCTTCTGAATTCGGGATATCTCCAAAATTATCTACCATCGTTCCTAATATATAGGCCTTAAGCACCTGTGCTATACCTGCCTGCACATATTTTTTTTGTGCTTGTGCAATAGGTAGTAATGTATTGATATTTATAATGGCACCAGTATAAGCACTACTCCATAAACCATCAAAACTTTCAGGAGAGTAAGCGTTGTTATAAAGGGGACCGTACATTTGCTGTTGCCTTGTTAGCTGGCCACCGTAATCAGAAGCTCCGGTATATACACCAGTAAAAGATAATTGCGCCGAATTCAGCAGCAAATCAACATTCGCCTGAGACGGGTCTACTGCATTGGGATTTACCAACCCTGAATCAAGTTTTTTACAAGCACCCATGGCACTTACTAAAAAAAACAGAATTATTATTTTATTATATTTCATAAATAAAAAGATTTTAAATTAAAAAGTAACTCTAATACTTGCTCCAATGCGACGTGAAGATGGACCTGTGAAAAATTCAAGTCCCTTGCCATTGCCTACACCAAGACCTGACGTTTCCGGATCAAAATGTACATATTTTGGGAAATTAGGTGCAAAATACCATAGGTTAGTTCCTGACACGCTAAAAGAGACTGCGCCAAATGGCAATCTTTTAAGAGCACTTTGTGGCATATTATATGACAAGGAAGCTTCTCTGATACGAATATTGGTAGCATCATAAATGCCGGCCTCATCTGCTGCACCTCCCGCAACTGTGTTATTAAAATAGGCTTCTGTTGAACTGATTTGTTTGGTATTGGTTTTTTTATCTGCTGTAACACCTGGAAGTATATAAGGTAATTTCCTGTCAAACTCTGTATCCCTTGTTACACCTCTGCCCAACAAAACACTGGAGGTAGCTGAATAAAAATCACCGCCATGTGTATATTCCATCTGAACACGGAAAGTGAAAGCCTTATAACTTAAACTTGTTATGCCTGTTACTTTATAATCGGGATTAGGATCGCCTAATATACTAATAGAATTATTAGCGAGGTACCAGCCATTTTCTGCCACCAGTAATTTGCCGTCCACTCTTTGGAAAGCCTTACCCTGTATAACGCCCAATGGATGACCATTGATGGCAAATGTACCCAGGTTAGAAAATCCTGCTGTGTTGATGGCGGAAATACCATCAGGAATACCAGAAACCATGCTCTTATTTTTGGCAAACAATCCATCTAATTGCCATTTCCAGTCCTTATTTCTTACTACTGTGTAGCCCAATCCCAATTCTATACCTTTATTTCTAACATTACCAGCATTGATTGTTTGAGCGGTATAACCAGATGATGGATCTAAATCCCGGCTTAAAATCTGATTTTTTGCAAACCTGTTATAAAAAGTAAGGTCTAAGTTAATCCTGTTATCAAAGAATTTTCCTTCAATCCCTGCTTCATATTCAGATATTAACGCAGGTTTTAAATCTTTGTTGGGTAATCTTCCATTGATGTAATTTGCATTAATAGAGGTACCAGCTCCATCAACAAATATTTTGGTAGCAATACCAAGGGATGGCCTTGTTAAATAAGAGCCTGGAAATTCTGCACTTGTTCCATAACCGAGTCTTAATTTCAGGTAGTTGATAGCCTTGCTGTCTTTTAATCCTGCAATTACAGCAGTTGGAATAAATGACACTGTTGCACTGGGATAAAAAATACTATTGTGATTGCTTTCCAAGGCGCTTGACCATGAATTTCTTCCGCCTAAATTCAAGAATAAATAATCTCTATATCCAAGACCTGCCTGTACAAAAGCTCCGATTGTTTCTAGATCGGATGAATAATCC
>JAYUBR010000403.1:0-6305 GCA_043740775.1 Ferruginibacter sp.
TGTTTTAAGAGGGTACGGATTTTTAGCAACACCTGGATAAATAAACTTAGGAAAATGATGCTGGTTAGAACGTATAACAGCGATGCAAGCTGCTCTGCAGTAAAATTATTTTTATGGGCAGTCAACACAATTTCATCTAAATATTCATTGCTGCTGGTTACTACCTGCAACAGTTTGATGGTAGGAGCCGGAGCATCTGCATAGTGCAAAATATTAATTTGCACCAGCGGTGCTACCAGGGATAGTACGATTGAAACTAGCAAATAAAACCGGTTGTACTGATGAAATATTTTATTGCGCAGCAACAGCCAGTAATACCCAAATAAAACACCCGAGCAAATAATAACCTTCAAAATATAAAATGCAAATAGAAGCATGGGAATAAGTTATAAGTTATGAGTTATAAGTTAGGAGTTATAAGTGGTGTATCGTGAATGGTGAATCGTGAATAAGAGAGTATACCAAACAATCTGAAAAAATTCTTAATTCTTAATTTTTAATTCTTAATTATCAATTAATTCTTAATTTTCTTCAACTGTTTCAACAGCAACTCCAACTCATCAATACTTAAATTATTTTCCTTTACCATAAAAGAAACCGCATTGCTGAAGTTGCCTTCAAAGTAACCTTTCACTAAACTCTTCATACTGTTTTTACTATAAGCATCTTTGCTTACAAGCGGGTAATACTGGTGCATACGGCCAAATACTTTTAGCCCTACAAATTCTTTTTCTGTCAATATTTTAATGATGGTGGCCACTGTATTATTATGTGGTTTGGGATTGGGCAATTCGTCAATGATCTCTTTTAAAAATGCTTTGTCAAGTTTCCAGATCACCTGCATTATTTGTTCTTCTGCCCTGGTTAATGTTATCATTTAAAATGATTTTTATTTGATGAAACAAACCTATAACTAATATTTTAGTTTTACAACTATTTTTTTAGTTATTAAACAGATTTAACATTTGCGGGTAAAAATTAATTTTTATTGCAGGCATTCATTAGGTTAAATTTGCAGCCGCAGGCGGTCGGCACCGAAGGTGAGACCGCTTGAATAGAATGCTGAAAAGCAGAGACGCTAACGAGTTGGAAAGGACGCAGGAAGCTATAAAAGTACAAGTCCCGATTCAAGTGTAACATCGGGATGCCGATGATGTCTGCAAGTGACACAATCAGCCCCGGCGGACCATCAAATACAACTGCCGGTAAAATAAATAACAAACAAAAAACGAAACACAAAACACGAACCATGTCTCAGGCATTAATTGAATTAAAGAACGCAAATATTTATCAGGGTAGTAACCTTATTTTAAGTGATGTAAATATTTCGGTTGATAAGGGAGAGTTTGTGTACCTGGTGGGTAAAACCGGAACGGGTAAAAGCAGCCTGTTAAAAACATTGTACGGCGACCTTGATCTTACCGAAGGCGAAGGCTGGGTGGTGGGCTATAATCTGAAAGAGCTGGACTGGAAAAAAGTGCCTTATCTGCGCCGTAACCTGGGCGTGGTTTTCCAGGATTTTCAATTGCTTACAGACAGAAACATCAATAACAACCTGAAGTTTGTTTTAAAAGCTACCGGCTGGAAAGATGAAAAACTGATGGATGAAAAGATAAATGATGTGCTGGATAAAGTGGGCCTGAAAACCAAAGGATTTAAAATGCCTTTTGAATTGAGTGGGGGAGAGCAACAGCGTGTTGATGTGGCGAGAGCCTTGTTGAATTCGCCCAAATTAATACTGGCTGATGAGCCTACGGGTAACCTTGATCCTGAAACAAGCGATGAAATAATGCAATTGCTATTCAGCATCAGCAGAGATTACGGTACAGCAATTGTAATGGCTACGCATGATTATATGGTGATTAATAAATTTCCTGCAAGAACTATTAAAACAGAAAGAGGCAAAGTGTGGGATAATGCCAGCATTACGATGTAAGTGAGGTAGAATGAGCATTTACGATTGATCAATTATTTTTCGCTCCAGAAAATTTCAATTAATTTATCTGCATTTTTTTGATTGTTGTACAACTGCTGTAACAGTTGCTGCCGTTTTTCATTTTCCTCAACCGCATATGGCATTGCATACAAATATTTGATGGCTGTTTTAAAGTCATCTGCATCTTCGGCAATGGTACAAAGTTTATCCAGGCCCGAGCCTGCTACGCCGGCATTATTTACCAGGCAATGCCTGCCGTTGTACAATGCATTCAACAATTTTAATTTTACACCGGTGTTATTAAAAGAGGGTAAAATATTTATTTGTGCCTTGGCAATCATATCATGTAATTCTTTATCAGATGGGTTAGCTACCAGGCAGGTATGAGAATGCTGATGCGCTAAAAAATCAAGTTTTTGTGAAGGGTTTTTGCCTGTAATTACAAATGGAACCTCTATATCATTAAAAACATTTTGCAATAGCCAAATCGCCGCTTCTTCATTTTCATTAATCGATAAATTAGCATGATAAAGGCAAAAGCAACCATTGCCTTTTTTACCTACAGCAGTTAAATAAGGTAAAAAAACAGGCAGGTGATTAATGTCCGGTGCACTAAATAGTTGTTGGTATACTTTTACATCATTGTTACTGACTGCAGTAATTTTTACTTTTTTTGCTAATTGGTTTTCGTATTTTTTAAGGAGCTTACTTTCGTGCTGGTAATAAAATTTCCTAAAGAGATTTTTCTCATGTTGCGCCAGGTGGTGATAGTATTCAAACTCTGCATTGTGCAGGCGTAGTAATACAATCCTGTTGGTTAGATACCCTGCATACAAAGGCCAGGTACAATGAATGCCTTCAATCAAAACAGGGTGATTGTCTTTTTGTAAATTATGCAACAAGGCCGCTGATTTTCTTGTACTAACTATAAAAGGTAAACGAAAAGAAAAACGGCTCCATTTTTTTTGTCGTTGATAATAATAAACTGCGGCACAATATTTATTTAACTCTTCCTGTTGCGGGCGCTCGTTTACAAAACAATGCAGGTAAATTTTAACTCCATTCTGGTGCAGGGTTTTTATCTTATAAAAAAGATCAACTACTCCACCAAAATCTGCCGGCCATGGAACATCATGTGTAATAATATGTAAATGTTTTTCCTGCATTGTTAATTTGCCAGCAATTGGTTATAAAATCCAACCAGTTTTTTTGCTTCCGCCTGCCAGTTGTATATTTCCCTTGCTTTAATGCAATTGCTTTGTAGTTGCTTATATAAAACCTCATTGTGTAGTAAATTGTTCAGTTGTATGGCAATGTTTTCAGCAGTGGTATAATTTATTAACAGGGCAAAAGGCAAGTCCTCATTGATTTCTTTGTACACAGGGTAATCTACACACAATTGCGGAATGCCTGCATGCAGGTAATCAAAAAAACGGTTGGCCAGCGAATAGTAATTGCTGAGGCCCGTATCGTCAAAAAGTGTTACACCAATAAATGCCTGCTGTGTAATAGTTCTTAATTCATCAGGTTTTATCTTTCCTTTAAAGATCACTTTTTGCTGCAGATTATTTTCTGTTACCAGTAGCCTTGCCTGCTCCATAAAATTTCCATCTCCACAAATAATCAATCTGCTATCCACCGATTTCATAGCAGGAATAAGGGTTTCAAAGCACCGGCCTTCATTTACAGCGCCCTGGTACAAAATAAATTTTTCTGTTTTGGGCTGCTGCAACAGGGGCCTTAACAAAGCAATATTTCTTATTACTTCATACTGTACCCCATACATTTTTTTGAATGCGGCAGCAATGGATTGGTTAACGGTATATCCATCCGTAAATTTTGTTACAGTAAATTTTTCAATCTTTTTCCATAGAGCATAAATAGCCGGGCGTGTGGCAATTTCCTTCATTTCACAAAATAATTCGTGGGCATCGTATACTTTTTTTATCTTTTTTATTCTGGAGATGAAATAGCAGGGGAGGATAGTATCCAGGTCAATGGCTACAATGCAATCCATCTTTTTAAAAAGCAGGAAAAACAGCAGCCGAAGATTATAGACTGCATAAAAAAGTTTTCCTTTTTCAATAAAACAGTTGATTCTTTTTTGTTTAAAGGGTTGAGTTGTAAGCGGGACAGAATTTTTCATTTTTCGCCCCACCAGGGTAACATCATAACCGGCTTCAGCAAGGGAGGTGCAAATGCGGATCATCCGCTGATCATAGGTAAGATCGGTAGTTACGGTACAAAATATTTTCTTTCCGTTTGTAGTAAGCATGGTTTTATCAGTATGGATATTTGACCCGGTGTTATTCATGTAAAGGCTGCTTTGTAATGCTGCTAAAGGTTTCGGGCAACATAATAATTTGAAATAATTATTGCCTGAATTTGAAACTGCTAACTTTAATTGACTGCACAAATTAATCTTTATGATGCAGCATAGATGCGTTCAATAATTTCTACTGTTTTTAATCCTTCTTCAGCACTGGCAAAAAGATGTGCTTCATCATCCAGTGTCATTAACAGGTTTTCATATACTTTGTCATGGTTGCTCATGCTTCCCTGGTAAAACCCATAGCTATTGGCCATGTTCCCTTTTTCCAGTAGCGGTGCTTCCACTCCTTCAACATTAAAATATTCCAGTTCGTTCAGGTATTGTCCTCCGATTTTGATGGTTCCTTTTTCTGCAAAAATGGTAAAAGAACCTTCCATATTTTTTTCAAAACTATTGACGGTATAATTCATAGCGCCAATGGCACTGCTTTTCATGTTGAATAAAACCATTCCGCAATCTTCAAATTCAATGGCCGGATGCGCTTTGTTTGCAGTAATTTTTTTTACGGATTCCACATCTCCCAGCAACCAGTATAATAAATCTATAAAATGACTGAATTGGGTAAATAAAGTTCCGCCATCCAGTTCTTTGGTACCTTTCCAGCCGGCATAATATTCAGCAGGCCTGTTCCAGAAACAATTGATTTGAAAACTGAAAATATCGCCCAATTTGTTTTCACTGAGTAATTTTTTTAAAAAAATTACAGGGGGGTTGTACCTGTTTTGTTTTACTACAAATAATTTTTTTCCGGCATTTTTGGCGGCTGTTATCATTGCATTACCTTCGGTTACAGAAAGGCATAATGGTTTTTCGCACAATACGTTTATGCCCGACCGGAGTGATTTTATAGCATGTGTTGCATGCAATCCATTAGGGGTGCAAATGCTGACTGCGTCTAAATTTGTTTCTGCATATAACAGGTCTTCCAGGCGGTAATAAGGTGTTGCATTGTAAATGTCTGCTAACTCATTTGCTTTTGCGGGAACAATATCGCATACCGCTTTTACGTTTGCCAACTGGATAATCTGTTCTGCGTGACGATATCCAATTCTTCCACACCCTATAATAGCGAAATTTTTGTGCATATAATTATGGCAAATATGGCAGATTATTGAATAATTTTAAAGAAAAATGTTTTAATTATTAATGACAATATCAGAAAAAACAACTAACCTTAACAAATAAACAACCAACTTATGCCCCAGGAAGTTACCAATGCAACGCAATTACATAAACAAAGGCCCTTGTTTTTAACCATCTTATGTGTACTTGGCTTTATAGGAAGTATAACCAGCATCGTAGTAAACGGAATAGGATTTTTTAAATCAGAAACTGAAGTGGTTCAAATAAAATCCGGTACCGAAAAAACACAGTTAAAAAACCTTTTTTCTTCGGGTAAAACTACTGACAATGCGCCTATGCCCCTTAGCAATCTTACACCTGAAAATTTTGAAAAGTTCTCTATTGGCGGTATTGTATCGGCTTTACTATGTTTAGTAGGCGTTGTATTAATATGGATGTTCAAAAAATCAGGCTTTTATTCTTATGTTTTGGGAACCTTTTTTTATCTGATCACCCATTTTTTATTATTTGGAGATAATATCGGGGCCATGGGCTTATCGTTCATTTGGGCAGTCATTCAATTACTGATAGTTATTTTATTGAGCAGATTTTTAAATGACATGGATATGGATTAATTGCGACTCATCATCATTTTTTACAACCATTAAATTCTTCTGACTTTATAATTATGTGCTGCAATGGCTCTTGCTTATTGAGGCACTTTTCATTAATATCCGCTTTATTTTCAAATAACTTTTTGATCGTATTAAAATCAAAATATTTTTCCTACTTTTGCATCCAAATAAAAAAGAGATAATTTAACAAAGACGTTATTAAAAACAAAGAAATGCCTTATTTAACAATCGAAAAAAAAGCGAAAATTTTTACAGACTTTGGTGGTAAAGCTGCCAATACAGGATCAATTGAAGGTCAGGTTGCACTGTTAACAGAGCGTATCAACCATATTTCTGATCA
>JAYUBR010000404.1:0-18837 GCA_043740775.1 Ferruginibacter sp.
TAAAATAAAAAAGGGACCAAGATAGAAATCTAGTCCCGCTTTAAAATCCAATATCCTATGAAAAACCAAAGTGAAGATAGGATGTAATAGTTTACAATACAAGCCTTTTTAGTAATTAATTTATTATTACTGAACCTTTTACAAAAGTAAAAGTGACAATTCCATTGATAATAAGTTATTAACATCAAGCATTTGCAGCAATTATTTTTTAAAAAGATATTTTCCTGATTTTACCAAACAACCAGCTCCCTGATACCATGCAATGGCTTCTTTACATAGTTCTGGTGAAAGAGATACCTGGCTGGCATTACCAGTGGAAAAATCTGGCTGAAACATAGCAATCTTTTTTTGAGGTGCTAATATTACTAGCTTATTGTCTTTTATAAACCCCATATTCTGATAAGTACTGATAAAAACCCGGTCTCTTTCAACCGGTGTTCTGTATAAATCAAAACCTAAAAAACGACTAGTGTAGTTAATATTCATCATGCCTAATAAAGTCGGTGCAAGGTCAATCTGGCTGGCAAGCCTTTCTTCAATAACCGGCTTTACCAATTGTGGTGCATAAATAAAACAAGGAATATGGTATCTGTTTACAGGTAAATCTGTTTTGCCTGCACTGCGTGAACAATGATCGGCCACAACAATAAAAACCGTATTGTTGAACCAGGGCTTTTTAGCGGCATCAGTTAAAAATTTATGAATGGCGTAATCGGTGTATTTAACCCCGCCCTGAACCGTTTGAGCAGCAGAGGGAATATCAATTCTTCCATCGGGATAAGTGTAAGGACGGTGGTTACTGATGGTCATTAAATGATTGAAAAACAGACTACCCTTTTTATAACTTTTATCGCATTGCTGTATGCAAAAATTATAGGCTGCCTCATCATCAATGCCCCATGCGGTAGTATGATTTACAAAGCTATCCGGGATATCTCTTTTATCCAAAACTGTATATCCATTGTGGCTAAAAAAATAGCCCATGTTATCAAAAAAACTGTTGCCGCCATAAATAAAATTTACCTCATATCCTTTGCTCTTTAACACACTGCCCATAGTGAACATGTTTTCATTATTTGGGCGGCGAACGATCGACTGGCCTGGCGTGGGCGGAATGCCCAGCGCAAGCGCCTCCAAACCTCTAACTGTTCTGGTACCCGAAGCATAAAAATTTTTAAAAAACAAACTGTGCGGTATCAACGAATCAAGATAAGGCGTAACGTTATCTTTACTACCAAAGTATTGCAGATAATCGCCGCTTAAACTTTCTACACTTATTAAAACAACGTTCCACTTTTTTTCTGCGCTGTCATTGTGTATTACCCTTTCAACACTTAAAGGGTCATTCGTAAATGTAGCGTTGGTGGTTTGCAATTGTGTACGCAATACTTTAATGTTGGCGGTATCATTGTTAGTTAGGTAAAAGCGGTTATAATCCAGTTCATTGTTCCAGAAGGCTGCTCCAAATTCATATATTCCATTACCGCCTAATTCGTTTACGTAACTATTTTTACTGATGTTTTTAAAGCGGTTGTTTACTAAAAAATATCCTGCCAAAGGGAACAGTAAAAAAAGCAAAAACCAGGCTGTACGTTTACCAAAACGCATACTGTTTAACTGAGATGCTACAAGCCAGCTTCTTACCAAAAACAATACCAGTAAGGTTATCAGCAGAACAGCTGTAATAATCAGGGGCATATTGTATGACTCCTGGATATTGCCCAGCACTTCGTTTGTATATACCAGGTAATCTACCGCAATAAAATTAAAGCGCACATTAAACTCATTCCAAAAAACTATCTCACTACCGGCAACAGTTAAGATGATAAAAATGAGGATAAAAAACAGCAGAAAAAGGGGTATCCGTTGCCATTTTTTTTGAAAGAAAGAATCGTTTATAAGCCAGCAATACAAAGCTACCGGGAGGGCAAAAAAACTGCTTACTACTAAATCGTAGAATAAGCCAATAAAAAAAATACCCAATAAATACAATGGGGAAAATTCCAGGCTGGGCCAGCTTTTTATCAACAAAATAAGTCTAGTAATAAAACTGATGCTACAGATAATTAAAGCAAGCAAAAACAGTAGGCCAAAACGCTGTTTAAAAAAGGCATTCCATTTTTTCATGCTGCAAAATTAGCGAAGCAACCGTTGTTAATAAAGGTTGCTTTATAAACGGCATCAAAGCAAAAGCTACCCATTACTAAAACCAACTTTTAGTTTTCGTAGAAGATCTGCCGCCCATACCCAAAGCACCCAGCAGCGAACGTACAATGGTATTTCCAGCTGTGCGAACCATACTTTTTACAATGGTATTATTGGCTACTTTTTCAAAAGTAGATTCTTCTTCTTTTACAGGTTTTTTATCATCCGCAGCCTGCTGTGTTTTTTCTGCTGCCTCCTGTAATTTGGCTGTCAGAATTTCATAGGCACTCTGGCTATCAATAACCTGGTTGTATTTGGCGGCTATTTTGGAATGACTAACAATGCTGTCAATTTCAGTATCAGTTAATACATCCATCCTGCTCCTGGGCGAGCAAAGCATTACCTGCGCCAAAGGTGTAGGAATACCCTTTTCATTTAACATGGTAACCAATGCTTCGCCAATTCCCAACTGTGTAATCAGGTCTTCAGTTTTATAAAAAGTTGTTTCAGGATAGTTCTCTGCTGTTTGTTTAATTACCTTTCTATCTGCCGCAGTAAAGGCACGCAGGGCATGCTGTACTTTTAGCCCTAACTGCGCTAAAACACTGGCGGGCACATCCATCGGGTTTTGTGTACAAAAGAAAATGCCTATACCTTTGGAGCGGATGAGTTTAACAATGGTTTCAATCTGTTGCAACAAGGCCTCACTGGCCTCCTGAAAAATAAGATGCGCTTCATCAATAAACAATACCAGTTTGGGTTTATCCAAATCACCTTCTTCAGGGCAGGTTGCATATAATTCTGCCAGCATCTGCAACATAAAAGTGGAGAATAACTTTGGTCTGTCCTGCAAATCGGTAACCCTTAATACACTGATCATCCCACGCCCTTTATCATCTATGCGCATCAGGTCATCTACTTCAAAACTTTTTTCACCAAAAAAAACATCAGCTCCCTGCTGCTGCAATTCTATCACTTTGCGTAAAATGGTACCGGTGCTGGTGGTAGATATCTTGCCGTATGTTTTTTCAATTTCTTCTTTTCCTTCATCGCCAATGTATTGCAATACTTTTATAAAATCTTTCAGGTCTAATAAAGGCAGTTTGGTATCATCACAATATTTAAAAATCATGGCTACCACTCCGCCCTGTGTATCGTTGAGGCCCAGAATTTTTGTTAATAAAACAGGCCCAAACTCACTAACGGTGGCCTTTAAACGCACACCTTTCTGATCGCTTAAAGTCATTAGTTCTGCCGTAAACTGCTCCGGCTTATACTCCATATTTAATTTTTGGTAGCGGTCAGTTACTTTATCATTTACCGACCCAATAGCGGCAATACCACTCAGGTCGCCTTTAATATCCATCAGCAACACAGGTACGCTGGCATCGCTTAAAAACTCGCTGATCATCTGCAGTGTTTTTGTTTTACCAGTGCCGGTAGCACCGGCAATCAATCCATGGCGGTTCATTGTTTTTAAGGGAAGAAAAATTCCCGCATCTGCAATTACTTCTCCATCCAAAACAGCAGCGCCAATTTTTACACTTTCCCCTTTAAAAGTGTACCCGCCTTTTATTGCCTGTATAAAATCTTCTTTTTTTGCCATTAGTAAAATTTTAGGAAAGATACAAATGCAGCAGAAATACTGAACATTTTTTTTATGAAAATATTCTATGTTAAACCCGTTAAAGAAGAATGCAAATTACCCGTTTCATTCACCTGATATGTTTCAGAAGTCAGGACAACTCTAAGGAAATTTTTTCAACACCGTAAACCGCAGTAAAAATTCCAGCAACAATAAACCAAAAGCAATCATTGCAAAAGGAAAAAACTTTTCGGTATACCTCGTAAGCGTAGATATTTCCACCTTCGATTTTTCGAGCCCGTCAATCTCTTTGTAAATACCTGCCAGCCCGGCATTGTCTTTTGCCCTGAAGTATTTCCCCCCGGTTTCTGCGGCAATTTCTTTTAATAATTTTTCATCAATGGTTACTTTTTGCTGCTGCATCACCACACCCATTTCTGTCCGTACCGGAAAAGGTGCATAGCCTTCTGTACCCACGCCGATGGTGTACACTTTAACCCCGAAAGCTTTGGCAATTTCTTTGGCATTTGTGGGTCCAATCAGGCCGCCATTGTTTTCTCCATCGGTTAATAAAATAACTACTTTACTTTTTGTTTTACTGCTGCGCAATCGGTCAACACTTGTTGCCAAACCGTCGCCGATGGCGGTGCCATCTTCCAGCAAGCCATTGCGGATATTATCCACAGCAGATTTCAAAACAGCCCTGTCGGTTGTAAGCGGGCATTGAGTAAAACTTTCTCCTGAAAAAATTACGACGGCAATACGATCCGTTAACCTGCTGTCAATAAACTCCTGTGCAACTTTTTTTGCTGCTTCCATACGATTGGGTGTAAAATCCTGTGCCGTCATGCTGCCACTTACATCAATAGCCAGCACAATATCTACGCCTTCTCCTTCTGCCTGCTGCTCGTCTGTTTTTGTTTGAGGCCTTGCCAGTGCCGCAATAATAAAGGCAATGCTTAGCAGTCGCAACAAAAAAGGAAAGTGCCTGAAACTGCTCTTCCAGGAAGTTAAGCCAGTGAAACTTTTACTGGAAGAAACCTTAATCCCTGCCTGGTTAACCGCATTCTTTTTTATATACCAAACAATCATCAGCGGAACCAATAAACCCAGCCAAAAAAATTGTGGAGCAGAAAAACTAATATTATGTAAATAGCTGAAAAACAAATGTTGTATAGTTTTTAATTTGATAGTGATGATTCAATTAAACCAATGGTATCTTTTATTAATTGCTGGTTGCCTTCACTGTCTGTTACAGGTGGAATATATTTTGCAAACTTAACAGCATTACTAAAACGCATTGCAGTAGCAGATTTGCTGAGTATCTCTTTGCTATTATAATTGGTTTTTATAGCTATCAATATATCGCCTGTTGTTTTATTGCTGTAATCAGTATTTTCTTTACGGGATAAATAATTCCTGTAAATTTCTATCAGTTTTATATGGTATTGCTGCACATCTTTAGGTACAGATAAATTGAAAGTTTTTAGTTTATCAATTGCTTCCATTGCTTCTTGAAAAGGAGATAATTTTGAAACTATGAGCTCGGGTTTTTTATTTTTCTTTTTGCGCCAGTACCACCAATAAACCAGTATCAATAATAAAACAACCAGCACGCCCCCTGCCACCCAATACCAAAATGGATTAAACACTACCACTTCCTTAATAGATTTGATATCTTTTAATGTACTGGTAGTATCGGCTACAGAAAAAGAAACAGTAACCGGTAAAGAATCGGTAAATAAAGTGATTGTAGTATCCCCTTTTGCAGGATTAAAATTTATATTAAAAGCCGGAAAAGTCCATTTACCCGAATCAAAAGAAGTCAATGTAAATGTTTGTAAAAGTCCCGATAATTTTTGATTGGTAAATATGGAATCGATCTTACTTTTTTCAACCAGTTCAAAGTGCTGCAATGAATCTGGTATACTGATCCACTTAATAAAATAATCATCGCCTGAAAAACTGGCCTGTACTTTTAATTTAAATTGCTGGCCAATTAAAATCTCATTTTTATCAATGTCGGTTTTTACAACCGGTTGCGCAAATGATAACAGAAAAGAAAGACAACTGATGGCTACTGTTAATAATATTTTCTGCATTTTTCTATTAACCATTATCAATTATAAAATTATCAATTAACCTTAGCTTCTTTTGATAAAAAATTTCTGTAACACTTTTACATAATCCTCATCTGTACGAATGTGTAATAAATCCGCACCGGCTTTTCTAAAATAATTTTTACTCAATTCACTTTGCCGTAAAAACTCTTGCTGGTAATTATACTGCACCATTTTATCACTGCTGTCTATCCATTGCTTTTTACCGGTTTCCAGGTCTTCTATTTGCAGCAAACCGGCATCAGGTAACTGCATATCCATTTTATCATAAATACGCAATCCAATTACATCGTGCCGGCCACCAATTACTTTAAGGTCGTTCTCGTATACTGCATCTACAAAATCACTCATTAAAAAAGCGATGCTTCTCCGGCCACTTGTTTTATTAAAAAACTTGATGGCTTCTTCCATTTTGGTGGTTCTTCCAACAGGCTCGGCTGTCAGCAATTCCCTTACAATATACAGCGCATGCTTTCTGCCTTTTTTAGGGGCAATGTATTTCTCAATTTTATCACTGAAAAAGATCGCCCCTACTTTATCGTTGTTATTGATAGCGCTGAAAGCCAGTACAGCACCGATTTCTGTGATCAGATCTTTCTTCCTGTTTTGTACCGTACCAAACATATTACTTGCACTTACATCTACCAGCAAATAAACAGTCAGTTCCCTTTCTTCTTCAAAAACTTTTGTAAACGGGTGACTGAATCTTGCACTCACATTCCAGTCAATAAAGCGAATATCGTCGCCTGCATAATATTCCCGCACTTCTCTAAAACTCATTCCCTTTCCTTTAAAGGCTGAATGGTATTCGCCGGTAAATAAATGTGTGGTTATCTTTTTGCTTTTGATTTCAAGTTCTTTTACTTTACGAAGTATCTCTGCCGTAGTAAGTACGCCATCTTCCACCCTTCCAACATCTGAGGTTGTAGAAACAGTATCGGGTTGTATGGTTACTTTCTTTTTAAACAAGAATTTTTCTTTATAACACTATAACACTAAGAAATAAAAAATTAAGAGCGATAAAAATTTGAAAACTTTACGGATCATTGAACGTTTCCTAAGCCTCCCCTGGGAGAGCCTGTCCCGATAAAATCGGGATTGGAGGACCCGCCTTTATGGCACATTCACCACCCGTAAAATTTCATTAATCATTTGCTCTGCATTTACATTTTCTGCTTCTGCCTCATAGGTTAAACCTATGCGGTGGCGCATCACATCTTTACAAATACTTCTTACATCTTCAGGAATTACAAAACCTCTTTTATTTAAAAATGCATACGCTTTTGCAGCCAGTGCAAGGTTTATACTTGCTCTCGGAGATCCGCCAAAACTGATAAGGGGCTTTAGTTTAGATAGATTATACTTTTCCGGAAACCTGGTAGCAAAAACAATATCCAAAATATAATTTTCAACTTTTTCATCCAGGTACACTTGCCTTACCAATTCTTTTGCTGTTAAAATCTCCTGCGTTGAAGCTACCTGGTTAATGGTTGTGAAAGACAGGCCCTGCGTATTTTGGCGGATGATCATCTGCTCTTCTGTTTTAGATGGATAATCAATCACCACTTTTAACATAAACCTGTCCACCTGCGCTTCAGGCAGTGGGTAAGTACCTTCCTGTTCGATGGGGTTTTGTGTTGCCAGCACCAAAAAGGGCTCGTCTAATTTAAAGGACGTATCTCCAATAGTTACCTGCCGTTCCTGCATTGCTTCAAGCAAAGCACTTTGCACTTTTGCGGGGGCACGGTTTATTTCATCTGCTAAAATAAAATTGGAAAATATGGGTCCCTTACGTACATAAAATTCATTCTTTCCCTGGTTGTAGATCATCGTACCTACTACATCTGCAGGCAACAGATCCGGTGTAAATTGTATGCGGCTGAAATTGGCTTTGATGGATTGTGCCAGCGACTTTATAGCCAGGGTTTTTGCCAGGCCGGGAACACCTTCCAGCAAAACGTGACCATTGCTTAAAAGCCCTATCAGCAGTCGTTCTATCATGCCGTGCTGGCCCACAATCACTTTACTCAACTCATCATTAATACGGGTTACAAACCCTGCTGCATCATTTATTTTTTCGTTCAGCAAACGGATATCTTCGGCTGTTTGTAGCATAAAAAAAATTTACCCCGGGCCTTCAGAGGACCGGTATTTTTAAATTAATATTTTTATTGGTGCAGCAGGCAGGCATTTATTATTGCTGTTTACTGCTGGTAAATTACTGCGCCTGCCCGTTTAAATTAAATGCCCTTGGCGGGTTTGCGGCGAAAATACGAACAATGCACTTACAAAAATTTGGCCGTAATAAGGAATAGAGAAAAAAACTGTTAAAATGGCTTTACCTTTAATAAAAATTTTAGATAATGACAGATCAACAATTAATAACTACGGCCAATAACCTGGAAGGATACCGCATCAGCCAGCACTTGGGTGTTGTAAGAGGAATTACTGTTAGAAGCAGAAGTTTACTGGGCAATATTGGCGGAAGTGTTCAGTCTTTATTTGGCGGTAAACTATCTATTTATGTGGAGTTATGTGAAACAGCAAGAGAAGAAGCCTACCAGTTGATGTTGCAACACGCTAATGAAAGGGGTGCAAATGCCATCATCAATATGCGGTACGATGCCAATGAAGTGATGCAGGGAATTACTGAGGTGCTTGCTTACGGCACTGCAGTAATTGTAGAAAAAATAAACTAAAATTTATTTTAAACTAACCCAGATATTTTCCCACAATCGGCACTCTTCTTCCCACACCAAAGGCTTTGGGCGATACTCTTATGATGGGACAAAACTGGTTGCGCTTGTATTCATTCATATTCACCATTTTTAAAATCCTGTCAACGAGGGCTGCATCAAAACCCTGTCCTTTGATTTCCTTTGGACCCATCCTGCGTTCAATATATTGAAATAATATTTTGTCGAGTATTTCATAATCGGGTAATGAATCGGCATCTTTTTGCCCCGGCCTTAATTCTGCCGAAGGTGCTTTATCAATGATATTTTGTGGAATGACCTCCTTGCTGCGATTGATGTACCTGGCCAATGAATATACCTGCAGTTTATAACAATCTCCCAATACACCGAGGCCACCGGCCATGTCGCCATATAAAGTACCGTAACCAGTTGCCAGTTCGCTTTTGTTGGAAGTGTTCAACAAAATATATCCAAATTTATTGGCAATGGCCATTAATAAATTTCCCCTTGTGCGGCTCTGTATATTTTCTTCGGCAACACTAAAGGGAAGGTCTTTAAAAACGGGTTTTAAATCCAATAAAAAGGCATCATAAATATTTTTGATGGGAATAATTTCATAAGGATTGCCCAATGTTTTACTAAGCTGTTCTGCATCATCTACTGAGTGACCGGTAGAATATTGAGATGGCATCAGCACAGCTTTAACATTGTCTGCACCCAATGCTTCACAAGCCAATGCAATGGTAACGGCACTATCTATACCGCCACTGCTGCCAATGATGGCTTTTGTAAATCCCATCTTAAAAAAGTAATCTTTTATACTCATTACAATGGCTGCATAAATTTTTTCGATGTTTAAATTTTCCTGTAAACCAAGTGGGTTTAATACAGCATCCGGTATGTGGCTGGCAGGCTGAATAACAGGCCCATCAATGATTCCATCATCTTTTAACATAAAAGATTCCAAGGCAGATTGAAACGAAGGAAGCTGCCCGCAAAGATTGGCATACTTGTCAAAAACCAATGAAGATCCATCAAAAACAATCTCCGTTTGGCTACCGGTGGCATTGCAGTAAAACATGGGCAACTGGTATTTTACAACTGTTGCTTTTACAACGGCTTTTCTATCTTCATCATGCGTATAATCAAATGGGGAAGCCGAAATGTTGATCATCATATCAGGTTGCTGCTTCATTAATTCATCCATCGGACAAATCCGGTACAATGGATTATCACCCAGGTTCCAGATATCTTCACAAATGGTAATGGCTAATTTCTTTCCTTTAAATTCAACCACGTTCCATTCATATGCCGGTTCAAAATAACGGTTCTCATCAAACACATCGTAGGTAGGTAAACAGGTTTTATGGGCAATGCCTTTCACTTCTTTTTCATACATAAAATAAGCGGCATTAAAGAGGTCTTTTCCTTTGGCAATTTTATTCCTGTCAGGTGCCCCAATCACAACAGCAATAGTATCTGCATGCTGTTTTATTTCATCTATTGCGGCATAGCATTTATTGATAAAATCATCAAACTCTAAAAAATCACGGGGAGGATAACCACATACACACAACTCACTAAATACAATAATATCACCACTTTGCTTTTTCGCTTCTTCAATAGCGCAGATTATTTTTTTTGTGTTGTCATCAAAGTTGCCAATATGATAGTTCTGTTGTGCTAAAAATATTTTCATACCCGTGCCCTGAAAGGGGCTTAACTTTATATTAATAAATCAATTGTTTTCTTTGTAAAGTTAAAACTTCAAAAGCATTTCGTCTATGAGAATATCCATTGTTGCATTTACCCTGTGTACCTTTTTATTTTCCTGTTCTTCCAATAAAATTCCCGATGTTTCCAACATTAAATTAAATGTAACCACCGAACGTTTTGAAAAAGATATTTTTGATACAACTGCTTCCAACCTGTTTGCATACCTGAAACATATCAATACCAACAGCCCGGCTTTTGTTGATAGTTATCTTGGTAAAATATTAACGGTAGACCCTGCATGGCCGGCTGATACGGCTGCTGCTTATGTAAATGGTTTTATAAAAGCATACCGGCCCGTATACGATTCCGCAGAAAAAATATTCTGCGATTTTAGCCCTTATGAAAAAGAAATAAAAAGAGGTTTGCAGTTTGTAAAATTTTATTTTCCTGAGTATCGTATTCCAAATAAAATAATTACCTACATCGGCCCCGCAGATGGTTATGGAGATATTCTGGCAGAGGATGCATTAATTGTCGGGCTACAACATCATCTTGGTAAAAATAACCCGCTGTACAAAACAACGATGGTACAGGAAACTTATCCTGAATACATTTCACGGCGTTTTGAGCCGGATTATATTGCCGTTAATTGTATAAAAAATATTGTAAATGATCTTTATCCTGAAAAGCAGGATGATAAGCCACTGGTAAATGAGATGATAGAAAAAGGAAAGCGATTGTACCTTTTAAGCAAGCTGCTTCCTGAAACGGATGAGTATAAATTAATGGGGTTTACTTCTGAACAAATGAAAGACAGTTATGCGCATGAAGCCGTTATCTGGGATCTGTTTATTAAGAATTCCTTATTGCAGGTTACTGACAAAAACATCCTGAAAAATTATATAGATGAAAGCCCCAAAACACAGGAATTAGGCGAAGGCGCTCCGGGCAATATTGGTTCGTTTGCTGGATGGCAGATTGTTAAAAAATACACACAGAAAAAACCTGCAACAACTTTGCAGGAATTAATGAATACAGATAGTGAAATTATTTTTCAGGAAGCAAAATATAAACCCTGAATTTAAGCGGCCTGCGCCTGTTGTCTTTTGATAGCAACAGGCTTTTTGCCAAGCGTTTTCATCATTCTGAAATGAGAGGCCATGGCTTCAAGCATGGTATCATATTTATTGTAAGGAAGATTGAATTCTTTACATTTTTCAATTACAATTTTACTGATAGCAGGATAATGAATATGGCTTACCCTTGGAAACAGGTGATGTTCAATCTGGAAATTTAGTCCTCCCACAAACCAGGAAACTACCGGGTTACCCATTGCGAAATTAGAACTGGTTCTAACTTCATGCTCTGCCCATGCTGATTCAATATGTTTTGTTTCATCCAGCGCTACCGTTTCAAACTCTGTATTTTCTACCACATGTGCTAGTTGAAATACCAGCGATAGGGTTACGCCCATTACTGCATGCAACGCCATAAAACCCAATAGCCATGGGCCAAAACCCCATACCATGGCGGGAATGATCATGTAAAAAGTGAAGTATAAAATTTTGGTTACCCAAAAAATAATATGATTTTTTGCATTGAGTTTCCAGGCTTCGGTAGTATAGATTTTACGGGTAAAATATTTTGTAAAATCCATAAAAAATAACCAGAAAATAGATGACAATGCATAGATAGGTAAAAGGTAAAGATGTTGTACTTTATGAGCAGGTACCCATTTTTGCGACTCGCACTGACGAATGATCGGGCTCTTGGCAATGTCATCATCAATACCGTCTACATTGGTGTAGGTGTGGTGTATAATATTGTGTTTTTGTTTCCAGAAAAATGAGCTGGCACCCAGTGCATTGGCCGTTAAACCTACCGCATCATTTAACCATGGTTTGGTACTGTAGCTACCATGATTGGCATCGTGCATTACACTAAAGCCGATGCAGGCAAATGTATAACCAAGCAAACCGCAGAGTAGTAAAGCGGGCAATGCGCTCATGGTGAAAAACATCAGGCTGATATAAATAACAATGGCTGCTCCAATTAAAGTAACGGTCTTAATGTATAACCGCCAGTCACCGGTTTTTTTTATACGTTTCGTTTCGAAATATTGGTCAACAGCAGTTTTTAAACTCAGATAGAACAGGTTGTTTCGGTTGTCAAAAGTTATTTTTGCCATGATGGATATTAGTATTTAAATTTTCACCAAACAAGGTAGGTAAATATGGTGAATGTAAAATGCTAAACTGTAATTTAGTTCATTTTAAATGGTACCGTCATTTCAAAGGCAGGTATGGTAACATCAAATTGTTTGTTGCTATTAAGGTTTTCCATTAAATAAGTGCCGTACATTTTACCCATTTCTGTACGCAGGTTACAACCGCTGATATATTGATATTCATCCCCGGGATTAATCTGTGGCTGAACACCTACAACGCCCTCTCCTTCTACTTCCCGCAAGCTTCCGGTAGTATCATAAATATACCAGTGCCTGCGCAATAATTTTACCGCATAGGCATTGTTATTTTGAATGGTAATACGGTAAGCAAACATATATTCACTTTCTGACGGATTGCTGTACTCCGGCTGAAAAAAAGTTTCAACGCTCACCGTAATTCCTTCTGATATTTTTGAGATCATTGTATCGGTTGCTTTATGTAAAAATAGTTTAAAAATCAGCCTTTTGTAGTAAAATGTAATAAGATATTTTTTTATAAAATTATGCCAGCTACAACTCACCATTATTCAAACGAAGAAATTACCATTTATGGCAGCCCGCATTGTGTAAACATTCTGGTATCTGCTTCAAAGGGCTTGCCCCGGTGTTTGATCCGCGAAGAAAGCCTGGATTGATATGAGTCAACCAACAACCGAAGTGATCATCGAACAGGTAAAGAAATGCCCCGGTGGTGCGTTGAGTATTGTTGCCGGGTCAGACAAAATACAGCCAAAATAACTGCTTTGATCAGCCCGCTTTTTTAGCATTGGTGTACCCGTTCTTTTGCAACCATTGCAATACTTTATCCCTGTTATCACCCTGAACAATTATTTCTCCATCTTTTACTGCTCCTCCTGTTGCGCAAAAGGTTTTTAATTTTTTGCCCAGGTCCTCCCTTTCTGTATTTTTACCTGTAAAGCCTTCAATCAGTGTAACTGCCCTTCCTGCCCGTTGTTTTTTATCCAGCCTCACTTTTAGTTTTTGCTGCGCAGGTGACAATGTTATTTCTTCATCAACGCTTTCTTGTTCCGGTTTAAAATTTGGGTCTGTTGAATAAACCAATCCACCCAATGAATTTATTTTTTTTTGTGCCATGTGCAATTTTTTATGTGCAGATATGGATTTTGCCGTTAAGACGTTGAGGCGTTTTTTATATCAGTTAATGCGTGGACTCATCTTTAACCTGAAGAAAAGCTTTTAAACTCAAATCCAAACTTCTTGCCTGGTGAATAATAGCGCCGCTTGAAATATAATCAACGCCGGTTGCAGCATAGCTTTCAATATTATTCAGGTTAATGCCGCCACTGGCTTCGGTTTCGTATTGTCCATTGATAATTTTTAAAGCTTCAGAAATTAATGGAGGTGTAAAATTATCCAGCATTATTCTATTTATTTTACCCACTTCCATTACTCTTTTTACATCCTCAATTGTTCTTGTTTCAACTTCAATTTGTAATCCTGGTTTTACTGTTTGTACATAATCGTATGCTTTGTGGATTGCCTTTTCAATACTGCCGCAATAATCAATGTGATTGTCTTTTAGCATAATCATATCAAACAAACCAAAACGATGATTAACACCCCCGCCAATGCGTACAGCTTCTTTTTCTAACAGCCTGAAGTTGGGAGTTGTTTTCCTGGTATCCAGCAACTTTGTTGTATAGCACTCTAATTTATCTGTATACAATTTTGTAAGTGTGGCAATACCACTCATACGTTGCATGGTATTTAAAACCAGTCTTTCTGTTTTTAAAATGGCAGGTACCTCTGCTTCTACTTCAAAAGCCACTTCACCAAATTGCATGGCATCTCCATCTTTTTTGAAAGCACTAAAATTAATATCTGGCTGTACAAAACGAAATATTTTTTCAGCAACTACCATACCTGCAAGCACACCAGCTTCTTTTATTTTTAATATCGCTTTACCTTTTGCATCCGCATCAATGCTTGATAAGGTAGAGTGGTCGCCATCGCCAATATCTTCTGCCAGGGCATTTTTTATCAACTGGTTTAACTGATCGTTGTAGTCCATAGCAGGCAAATGTAAAAAATAAAAAACCTGTAAAAGAAAAACTCTTACAGGCTATAAAAAATTTATTTTTCTCCAACGATAACCCGTCTCAATGATTTTCAAAACGCAATTCCTGCAACACCTGCTGGTCTCCCTTTTGTTTCATGAATATGGTAGTTCTGTAAGTGCCTGCTTTTGTTACCAAAGTACCAATACAATATTGCGAGCCTGCATTTTCTCCTTTATGAATTACCTCAAAACTTTTAACAATATTAGTAGTAAAAAAATCTTTCAATACCAGCTCGCCCTGGCTTTTACTGTAACTGTTACTTTTGTCAGGCATGGTAATTTCTACATTGTTATCAAAATACTTTGCCACCTGCGATGCATTACCTGTTTTCATTGCTGTTATTACATCATCAATTCCTACCTTAAATGTAAAAGAAGAGACCAGGATACCAAAAGATATAGATACAATAGTAAAAAAACGCTTCATATAGATAATTTAATTTCTCATTTTGCTAAAAACGTGCCAGCTCTGTATTTTATTATTGCCGGAAAGATAAGTATTCTCCTACAATGACAATAAGCTTTTTATAAAAGCTGCAAAAAAGTTAACTTGGCATCATGAAAAACAAAAAAGCAATTCTGATAATCATGGATGGATGGGGGCTTGGAAAAATTAAAAGCAGTGATGCCATTCAAAATGCACAAACTCCTTTTGTTAGTTCCCTGTATAAAAAATATCCAAACGCTACCTTGGTTACTTGCGGTGAAGAAGTTGGTTTACCAGAAGGCCAGATGGGCAACAGTGAGGTTGGTCATTTGAATTTGGGTGCAGGAAGAATTGTTTACCAGGAATTGCAAAGAATAAATGTAGCCATCCGCAGTGGTGAATTTCAACAGAATCCAACTTTATTGAATGCAATACACTTTGCTAAAGAAAATAATAAAACATTGCATTTGCTGGGTCTGGTGAGTGATGGCGGTGTGCATTCTCACATCAATCATGTTAAGGCGCTTGCTTCACTTTGTGCTGCGCAGGGTTTACAAAATGTATTGGTACATGCTTTTACAGATGGCAGGGATACCGATCCAAAAAGTGGTTTGAAGTTTTTAACCGATCTGCAAAATCATTTGCAAAATACTACCGGAAATATAGCTTCGGTAACCGGCAGGTATTATGCAATGGACCGTGATAAAAGATGGGAAAGGGTTAAACTGGCATACGACGCAATGGTGAATGGAATTGGATTTGCAACCAGCGATGTTTTAGGGGCCATCAAAAAATCGTATGAAGTTGGTGTAACGGATGAGTTCATAAAACCTTTTATTAACAGCAGTGTTGCAGATACAAAAATTAAAGATGGTGATGTTGTAATCAGCTTTAATTTCAGAACAGACCGCTGCAGGGAAATAACTGAAGTGCTCACTCAAAAAGATATGCCTGAATTTGGCATGCAAAAGTTGCATTTGCATTATACCACGCTAACACAATATGATCATTCTTTTAAAAATGTGAATGTTGTTTTTCAAAATGATGATCTTAAAAATACGTTGGGAGACATTTTAGCGCAAAACAAAAAAACGCAGATCCGCATTGCTGAAACTGAAAAATATCCGCATGTTTCTTTCTTTTTTAGTGGTGGCAGGGAAGTGCCTTTTGATGGCGAAAAAAGAATTATGATTCCATCGCCCAAAGTGGCTACATACGATTTACAACCGGAGATGAGCGCATATGAACTTACCGCAGCCATTGTTCCGGAAATTGAAAATAAAACAGCCGATTTCATTTGTTTAAATTTTGCCAATGCAGATATGGTGGGCCATACAGGCGTTTGGAATGCCGTAGTAAAAGCGGTGGAAACTGTAGATGCATGTGTAGATAAAGTAGTAACTGCGGCTTTAGCCAATGACTATGCCGTTTTTCTGCTGGCAGATCATGGCAATGCTGATTATGAAATTAATGAAGATGGCACCCCAAACACGGCGCACTCTTTAAATCCTGTGCCATTTTTTGTAATTGATAAAGAATGGAAAGGAACGGTAAAAAGTGGCAAACTGGGAGACGTTGCACCTACTATTTTATCAATGATGAACCTGCCAATACCTAAAGAAATGACCGGGAACATTTTAATAGGATGACCTGTTTTATTTTCCGCCCTGAGCAGGTTTATTCATTGCAGGCATAAAAAAATTTATTATTATTTTTAAGGTTAACATTGATAATAATTTCATTCTTTTTTTCACCTGATATAAATTTAAACATGAAAAAAGTATTGCCCGCACTGCTGGTTATCCTGGTTATTATACAATTCTTCCATCCAAAAAAAAACAGCAGTACTACCGGAGCCCTACTTGTTAATGATATAGGAAAAAAGTATACAGTGCCAGACAACATACACCAGATTTTGCAAACAAGTTGTTACGACTGCCACAGCAATAACACTGTTTATCCCTGGTATTCAAAAATACAGCCAGTTGCATGGTGGCTAAACAATCACATCATTGAAGGAAAAAAAGAAATAAATTTTTCAGAATTTGCTACTTATAGAATTGGAAGACAGTATAAAAAACTGGAAGAAATAATGGATCAGGTAAAGGAAGATGAAATGCCGCTTTCTTCCTATACAATCATACACAAAAACGCTATTCTTTCACCAGAAAAAAAGCTCGCTTTAAAGAATTGGGCTACTGTGTTAAGAGATAGCATAAAATCAAATAATCCTACCGATAGTTTAATTAGTAAAAGACCCCCACTTGCCAAATAATACAATTCTGACTATTTAAAAATGTATAGCCTGGGTATATTATTTGAGGAGGATATTATTTTATTACAAAAGCAGCAACAAATAGGCTTAAATTGTCTATATTTAATGTGTTAAACCAAGCACAAATTATGACAGAAGAGATTATGCTTAATGGATGTCTTGAAAATAATGCAGCCGCACAGGAAACATTGTATATGCGTTTAAGTCCTAAAATGCTTGGCGTGTGTTATCGCTTTGCAAAAAACAGGGAGGATGCTGAGGATATGCTTCAGGAAGGATTTATTAAAGTATTTGCTCAAATTCACCAATACAGAAACGAAGGAGCCCTGGAAGGATGGATCAGGAGAATAGTGGTGCACACATGTATCAATATCCTCAAGAAGAATAAAAAGTTTTCTGATAGTGTAGACATCACTTACGCCAGCGGCATTGGTATCAGGGAAGAAACAATCCCCTCTATAATGCAGGCAAAGCAGGTCGTGGAATGTATCAGGTTATTGCCAGTTGGATATCGTACCGTATTGAATCTTTATGCTGTAGAAGGCTATTCGCATAAAGAAATAGGTAATATGCTGGATATTGAGGAAAGTACCAGCCGTTCACAATATACCAGGGCAAAAGCTATGCTGGAAGACATTTTAATTAAGAAAAATATTTTACTTAAACCACGCACTAAAACCGCTGTTATATTACCCGGTGCCTTGGCTTCAAACTAATGAGAATAACGATTGCCTTTTACCAAAACCAACAGAAATTTCGTTAATGATGGACAGAAATTTAGATATAGAAAACTTTGAACGATTGCTTAAGGACAGGTCAGATGAATTTAAAATGTATCCTGAAAAACGAGTATGGCATAGCATTTACAATAATATTCATCCCGGCAGAAAATGGCCCTCAGTGGCAATGAGTATTACCTTAATTGCCATTCTTTTATTAACAGGCTACCTTAATACAGATAATAAAAATACTAACCTGCAGGCTTCTTCGTCCATTCAAATTGGCAGGACTGCATCAACAAATTTTGTTACTGCTTTTTACAATCCCTTTTTAGAAATTACACACTTTAATAAAATACAATCAGTACCATTTGCAGAAAATTTTAAATTAAATAATTCAGATAATTTAATTAGTTACAATAAAAAAGAACCACTTCCATTAACTGATGCGGCAGGTACTGGTTCCCATAATGGTCTGTGGTATTCAGATAAATTTTCAATGGATAACCACAATATAATTGCCGGAGATAAAGGAGAGAAATATAACCTGGCAGAGAAAACCTCTTTGGCAACAAATGAATCCGTAGCAATTGTACCAATTAAAAAAGATTTGACATTTACAACAGAAAGCAATCATCAACCCCGGCTTTATATCAATCAGAATGTTGTGATTGCTTCAACTATTCCTGATTCAAAAAACAAAATAAATAATCACCCGGTAGAAAATTCAATTAATGAAAAAATTATTCCAACCGAAGATCCAAATGGTGTGGAAAACGATGCTAATAACCATCACGATAAAAAAATATCAGCCACCAAAACAGCTTCATTAGAAAGAACAGAAAAT
>JAYUBR010000405.1:0-1853 GCA_043740775.1 Ferruginibacter sp.
GTGCATGGTGGCCACTTTGCAGCCAGTTTGGGCGTGGTGGAACTGAGTGTGGCGCTGCATTATATTTTTAATACGCCGTACGACCAATTAGTATGGGACGTGGGGCACCAGGCTTATGGACATAAAATTTTAACCGGGAGAAGAGATCAGTTTCCTACCAACCGGAAATACAAAGGGCTGAGTGGTTTTCCTAATAGAACTGAAAGCGAGTATGATACATTCGGTGTGGGGCATTCCTCAACCTCTATCAGTGCAGCTTTAGGAATGGCCATGGCCAGTTATTATAAAGGCGAAAAAGACAGGCAGCACATTGCCGTTATCGGCGACGGCGCTATGACGGCTGGTTTGGCTTTTGAAGCCATGAACCATGCCGGTATTGCCAACAGCAATATCATCATTATTTTGAATGATAACTGCATGAGCATTGATCCCAATGTTGGTGCATTAAAGGAATACCTTACTGATATTACTACTTCTCATACTTACAACAAAGTAAAAGATGATGTGTGGAATTTGTTGGGAAAATTACCTGTTGGAAAAACCTTTTCCCGTTCCATGGCGCAAAAATTAACGGATGGGCTAAAAGGAATGGTGAGCAGCAGTGCTAATTTATTTGAAGCGCTTAACCTGCGTTATTTTGGCCCGATTGACGGGCATAATATTACCAAGCTGGTAGATACGCTCAACGATCTTAAAAATATTCCCGGCCCAAAATTGTTACACATTAAAACAGTAAAAGGAAAAGGATATGAGCTGGCAGAAAAAGACCAAACCAAATGGCATGCACCCGGATTATTTGATAAAGTATCAGGAGAAATACAAAAGAAAAAATTTGCTATTCCCCAGCCACCAAAATACCAGGACGTATTTGGCTACACCATTATTGAGCTGGCGGAAATGAATGATAAAATTATGGGCATCACTCCGGCAATGCCCAGCGGTTCATCTTTAAAATACATGATGGAAAAAATGCCTGACAGGGCGTTTGATGTAGGCATCTGTGAGCAGCATGCCGTAACACTAAGTGCAGGTTTGGCAACACAGGGCATGCGGGTGTTCTGCAATATTTATTCATCGTTCATGCAACGGGCCTATGATATGGTGGTGCATGACGTGGCCATACAAAAGTTACCAGTGGTGTTTTGCCTTGACAGGGCGGGGCTTGTAGGCGAAGACGGGGCAACGCACCATGGTTGTTATGATATAGCATACATGCGCTGTATACCCAACATGATTGTTAGTGCACCGATGAATGAAAAAGAATTGCGAAACCTCATGTACACATCGCAATTGGAGACCACCACTAACCCATTTGTGATCCGTTATCCAAGGGGCGAAGGTGTAATGCCCGAATGGAAAACGCCTTTTGAAGAAATACAAATTGGTAAGGGAAGAAAATTAAAAGATGGCCAGGATGTAGCGATACTTTCTTTTGGTCATCCCGGAAATTTTGCCGCTGCTGCCATACGTGATGTAAAAGCAGAAGGCATCAATCCGGCGCATTATGATATGCGTTTTGTAAAACCAATTGACGAAGTCCTGCTACATGAAGTGTTCAGCAAATACACAAAAATAATTACCATAGAAGATGGCACGGTAGTAGGAGGTTTCGGTAGCGCCGTACTGGAGTTTATAAACGAACACGGCTACAAAGCGGATGTGAAAATAATGGGTATCCCAGACAGGTTGGTAGAGCATGGATCTGCCAGACAACTGTACGAAGAAATTGGGTTGGATGCTAATGCCATTGCAGAGGTATTACGGGAAATGATGAAAGAAAAAGTACAGGTAAGCACCACGTTTCAATAACCTGCTTCAACATAAAATTTTTAAACCGGTCTTGTGCCGGTTTT
>JAYUBR010000406.1:0-1853 GCA_043740775.1 Ferruginibacter sp.
TTTATTCGGTTTTTTTGCCATCATCGCTTTTTACAGCATAGGCGTAGGATATTGGTTGTTGGTTTTTGGATCATCATCGCTTGTAAGGGCATAGACCCGGGATATTGCATTGTTAGTTCTTCAAAGGAATTCGATTCTTGTCTTTTGTTGGATTTGTTGGATCAGATTGTTTTGATTTTTCAACCTTAACTTTCTGATACAAAGATGCGACAGTTAAACATCCTGTACAAGAGCAGCATTACGTTATTTATATCGTTCATTAATTACGGTAGGGTAGCGTATTTATTCAGTGAAGTGGGAAGTAATTTTACCTGGCCTGGCTTGTTTTCGGGCAGAGCCCGGGCTTATGAAGTGGGGACAACTGCTACGGAGTAAATAGGTAGATGCAAATAAAGATTATTGTTCCTTTGATTACAAATTGAAGCCCAATACAATCATTGGTATACAGGTAACTCCTCCGATAATGCACAAAAAAAGATGAAGTGTTTACTTCATCTTTTTTTGTGCATGGCCTAAACACTTTGCTAATAACGTTTAACCACCTGGAACAAAAACCGCACAGGCTCACCGATAACCCCGCTGGCCGCTCTTCTTTTTTTCAGTGCATCTGATTTATAGTAGGCAAAGGCTTTGGAAGTATCTGTAATGGCCGTTACCAGCGATACTTTTTTATTGTTGTCTGCATCATGGCTGATTACCCTTACGATGATCCCATTGTCTATCCTTTCCTGCTTACCCTCATCAAATGCTTTTTGCCACGCATCCCAGTCTTTTACGGTAAACATCGTTCTTGACCGCATTTTTGAAGGGATGGCAGCAGTATCCTGCCACGTGGATGTAATAATAGACATGGAAGGCGCCCCAATTACACCTCCCTTCTGCATAGCCTGTTTCAGGCCGGGATCTTTGGCAAATGCTTTTGCCTTGGCTATGTCATCTATTTTTACAGCCACCATCACCATGTTGGTGTCCTGTATACCGCGGCCTATTACATAACTATGTATGCCGCTGGCCAAACGCATGGAATCATGTGCATCGTAAGAGGCCATCCATTTGGCAAAATTGGCCACTTTGTGTGTTACTATCATCATGTTTTGCGGCGTAGTAATGATGGTATTTTTTACTGGTGCCGCCTCGGTGGCCGCAGGGGGGGCACTAACCGTTGCGGAAGAGTCGGTGGCAGGTGTTTTTTCACTGGCGCCTCCCCCGCACGAGATTAAAAAAAATGCAATGGCTGCACAAAATAGCAAGCCGGTAAATTTTGACTGCTTCATTGTTTTTGATTTTAATTTTTAATAATGAATAAATAAATAAAAGGGCAGGGAAGGCTTGTGGCAAAAAGGAAAGAGGTAATAAATATAGCTATATTAAATTGGTTGGCGAATTTTTATTCACTCTTCTTATTCACTACCCGTTTAACACCAGCAACAGAAAAAGTCCCTGACGTTTTTTTAATCTAATCGTTTGGAGGGAGACATACCGGAAATTTTATAATTTATAGAGTGACAGAAATTATCGGCCCGGGTTGCCGGAAGAAACAGGCATTTTGTTTGATGTAAAAATGAAAAACGTTATTATGGCTAACAAAATATTTATCGAAACATTTGTAAAAGAATTGCAGGATAAATACCGTGCCTCTAAAAGATGCCTGGAAAGATACCGGAGCATTTGTTTGAATATAAGCCGGATCCTAAATCAATGAACATGGGATAACTTGCTTTGCTGGTGGCAGAAATTCCTTTATGGATATATATTACTGTTGAAAAAGGTGTAAGTGATTTTGCCACGTCTCAACATTTTCAACCAATAACAAAACAGCAACTGGTAGAAGATTTTGACAATAACTCCGAAAG
>JAYUBR010000407.1:0-1851 GCA_043740775.1 Ferruginibacter sp.
CGTTAAGCCAAAGTTTAATAGGGTTTGCGTCGCTTATCGTCATGGGTTAATTTTAGTTCTACTACCTAACAACCCAACAAAATTAGCATAACCACTATAAACCGGATACTCTAACGACTCTATGAACATAAGTGAAAAATCTTTATTGCCGGTGCTGATCGCGATAGCCTGTTTTCTTGCTGCCCTTATCAACTTATACGTTGTCCAGGTCATAGGGAACTTAGCCTTGTAAATTTCAGGTATCATAACAGATTTAGTACCTATAACAATATCCTGATTTTCAAAAAATGCTGGGTCAGTAGGAGTCTGTGCATCACAATCATTAGCCGCAACCTGACTTGACATAGTATAATTTCCAGAACCTTTATTAAACTTGAAGTATCCGGTTGGGCTAAGTTGTAGGCAGCCTGCTATCCATTTTTTCCACCTGTTAAATATCCGGCCAGGTGTGTGGCGAATGTTGTAACGTCCGGCAGAATTAAGCAACCCGGTAACAGCAACAAAATCTGAACCTATTTCGGGTCGGTAACCACCAGCATTATTTAACGCAATGCCAAAATTTTCCTCATCTAACTTTGTGTCAACACGCGAATTGGTCGCTGAATCTTTCCCATTTCTACGTGTCAGTTCAATAGCCAAACTACCCAGCACTGCTTTAGAAAGTATCTTCAAGTCAACCCCAATAGTCTTGAACTTAGTCAGGTAGGTATGGGCCGTTTGCGGATCGTCAATATTTCCATAACTGTTAGTATAGCCTATCTCTACTGATTTAAAATACTTATTCAGGTCGGACGACTTTACTATGTTAGGTACGTTTTTTATTGTTACACTGGGCGCAGGATTGTAAAATGACTCAAGCCCCTCTATCTCTATTCCTGTACTGTTATAACCCAAACCCAAATTTAATATTGGTTGCCATCCGCCCCATAAATCATCAAACGATAACGTCAACCCTTTTTCGGTAAAGGTATATCCCCGCAAGTGCTTGCCCTTCATTGTAGCGTTTAGGCCAGCACAACCACTTAGCTTCGCGCTAGTTAGTACGTTATCAGCACCTACTAGTTTTGTAAGCACGGATTGAAATGCGTCTTTTAATAAGTAAGCATCGACAACCGAATCAGAAAATGTGGTGTCAGCAGTAATTTTGAAATATGTAGGTAAAGTCGCCGCAGACGGTGGGGGTATAGTTACGGTAACATTCGCTGTATAAGGAACACAAAATCCGCCAGACATTAATCCTACCAAAGATTCCACCACATCCGTGTTGACCTTTCCGTACACCCATAAATTTTCACCCTGCCCAAACGCTGTCAGTATAACACCATAAATTCTTATGGTATCCCCAACATTCAAATTAAAAGTTGAATTAAAAGTGTAAACGGTGGAAAATGTAGGGCTGCCTACATTAGTGGCAAAAAAAGCAACTGGTGAAGCATCATTAATCTTAACAAAAAAAGTTATTTTTCCAAAAGGGTTATCAATTCTATAATGTGCAGTACATGGTGCAGGTATATCATCTACCACCCAATGAACCCAAGATGCTTCTATTCTAAGATCAAATACATATGTTCCTGCTTCTTTTAGAGTAAACATGCTTACTGGTAAACTGCTACTTATAACTGATGGTAATGTAAAAAAGTCGTTTATCTCAGTTAACAGTTCGTTACTCATTCCTAATTGGAAATAGTTAGGATATGCAATAGGGTTTTTTATAACTATTGCGTTTGTTAACTCTCCGCTATATCCACGCCGAATTTTCTGTCCTGTTAACGGCAATGAAATCTTATTTATAGGCGTCCGCGCACCACCATCCAAATCAATAGCTGCCTGTAGATTAACCGGGTGTGCTTT
>JAYUBR010000408.1:0-1847 GCA_043740775.1 Ferruginibacter sp.
ATGTTTCTTACTGCACTCTCTTTAGCCGTAGCAGCATTACCCGAAGCATTGCCTGCCGTTATAACCATTGCACTTGCACAGGGCGCACGCAGAATGGTAAAGCAAAATGCGCTGATAAGAAAATTACCTGCTGTAGAAACCCTTGGTTCTGTAACCTATATCTGCACCGATAAAACAGGCACGCTTACACAAAATATCATGACGGTGGAAAAGCTGTACGCAATGCCTGGCCAGAAAGATTTAATGATGCATGCAATGCTGTTAAACAATGAAGTCAGGTTTTCAGAAGATGGCTTGCTGGGAGACGCTACAGAAACAGCATTGGTAAATTATGCCTTGCAAAATGGGCTTTTAAAAGATTCGGCACATAAACAATTTCCACGGATTGCGAAACTACCTTTTGATTCCGTAAGAATGCGCATGGGTACACTGCACCAACACCATGATCAATGGATTCTCTTTGTAAAAGGCGCTCCTGTAAAAATGCTGGAGGTAGTATCCCAAAAATACAAACCGCAAATACCGGAGTGGCTGAATAAAAACGGGGAATGGGCTGCGGATGGACTTAGAGTATTATTTTTTGGCTATAAAATATTTGACCATGAGCCAGGTAAAATAAATCCTGCCACGGAGAATGATCTGGAATTGCTGGGTATGGTTGCCATGATTGATCCGCCAAGAGCAGAAGTAATGGATGCCATCAGGCAATGTAAAACTGCAGGCATACAAACGGTGATGATCACCGGCGACCAGCCCCTTACGGCAACCGCAATTGCCCGGCGGATGGGGATAACAGATGCAGCTTATAACGGGGCAAAAACAGGCGCAGACCTGGATAAATTATCACCGCAGGAATTTAATGATACTGTTAAAAATACGCTGGTATATGCCAGGGTTTCGCCCGAACAAAAATTGAATATTGTAAAGGCCCTGCAAGCCCAGGGTGAGTTTGTAGCTATGACAGGAGATGGGGTAAATGATGCCCCATCACTGAAGCAGGCTGACATTGGCATTGCAATGGGCATAACCGGTACCGATGTTAGTAAAGAATCTGCAGACATGATTTTGCTGGATGATAATTTTGCCACTATCGTGCATGCCGTACAGGAGGGCAGAAGGATTTATGACAATATCAGGAAATTTATTTTGTATGTACTGGCCTGCAACCTGGGCGAAATTCTTACCATTTTTATAGCGCCTTTTTTTGGGTTCGCCATTCCAATGCTTCCTATTCACCTTCTTTGGATAAACCTGGTAACAGACGGCTTTCCGGGATTAGTGCTGGTAGCAGAACCTGCAGAAAAAAACAGTATGAACAAACCACCCCGGCCTCCCAAAGAAAATTTATTTGCCAATGGCATGGCAGGCCGTATATTATTTACAGGAATTATTATTGCAATCGCATCTCTTTTTGTACAGTGGTGGGCAATCAGCCAGGGCTATGATGTTAGAACTCAACAGACAATGGTATTTACCACGTTGTGTTTTGTTCAGTTGGGCAATGCATTATCAGTGCGTTCTTTTCAGTATCCCATATTTGCCCGTGGCTTGTTTGCCAATAAATTAATGTGGATCACCATTGCAGTAACAGTATTATTGCAATTACTAATTGTATTTATACCAGGCTTGCATACTATTTTTAAAACCGGTTTTTTGCCAAATAAAGCAATCCTTATTATAGGTATTGCCACAGTAAGTTCAACCTTATTTACAGAGGGTTTTAAATATTATAGCACCCAAAAATCAGTGGCATAATTATTTTTATATTTCAAAAAAACTAATTGCAAAAATTATTATTATCCAAACCGGCGAACTAAAATAATAACAGGGTTTCAATTTAAAAAAAA
>JAYUBR010000409.1:0-1847 GCA_043740775.1 Ferruginibacter sp.
ATGTATCCTGTTACCATTGAAGAACTGGAAAAATGCCAGGGAGTAAGTAAGGGAAAGGCAATGCGTTATGGCAAAAAATTTGTAGACCTTATAGTGGAATACATTGGTGAAAATGAAGTGCAACGGCCGGATGATTTTGTGATGAAAGGCGTGGTAAACAGAAAAAATAATAAAATTTTTATCATTCAGAATGTAGATAAAAAAATCCCGCTGGAAACCATTGCTAAAACAAAAGACCTTAGCATTAATGAATTGCTGGAAGAGATGGAAACCATTGTTGCAAGCGGAACAAAACTAAACCTTGATTATGCCATTGATGAAATGGTGGATGAATATGAACAGGAAGAGATTATTGATTATTTTAAAGCCTGCGAAACAAGCAGCCTGCAAATTGCCCAGGAAGAATTAGCAGACAGTAGTTTTAACTGGGAACAGTTGAAAATAATGCGTATTAAATTTTTATCGGTGTACGGAAATTAAAACACATTGTATAAATTAAAAAACCCGAAGCCTTGTTTGCTTCGGTTTTTTTATGCAGCCAATTAAAGCAGTTTATTTTATTCATCTCATTTTAATTGTTTAATTTTCCTTTGCCCGTTTTCTAAAAAGTATTTTAATTGTTTATACATGCGCCGTAAAAAATATTACATTCAAAAAATTGTTTCTCCTTTTACCATCAGCCGTACAAAAGAAATTGTAAAGGTTAACCCAACAAAAGTACCACAGCGGGAAGAAGCAAAAGACATCAATATTTACGTGTACGATTTTGATACCTTAGTTATAGAGGAAAGAAAACTCAGCAGCATTGCCGAATGTTATCCTTATCTGAACAATAATAAAATTACCTGGATAAATGTAGATGGCATACGCAAAGCTGATGTGGAAGCATTGTGTAATTATTACAATGTACATCCGCTGATACAGGAAGATATACAAAGCGTTGGCCAGCGGCCAAAAATGGATGAGATTGAAAATATTTTGTTCTGCATTTGCAATATGCTTTTTTACAATGATGAGTTATACAAGGTAGAGCAGGAACAGATAAGCATTGTGTTGGGTAAAAATTTTGTATTGAGTTTTCAGGAAGAAGCAAACAAAGATGTGTTTAATCCTATACGGGATAAATTAAAAATTGCTGCCAGTAAGTTAAGGCAAAGCGGGCCTGATTATTTATGTTATGCCATGCTGGATATGATAGTAGATAATTATTTTGTTGTAATGGAAAAACTGGGAGAGCGCATTGAAAATATAGAAGAGGAAATACAAAACAGTGCAGGCAGCAGTGCATTGGTAAAAATAAATTTATTGCGTAAAGAAATGATCATTCTCAAAAGAAGCATTGCGCCGGTAAGGGAAGTCATAAACGGTTTTATAAGAACCGAAAGCGATTTGATTGACGAGAAAACCTTGAAGTATTTTAAAGATGTGTACGATCATATCATCCAGGCAAATGATCTTTCTGAAAACTATCGTGATATTACCATGAACCTGCAGGACCTTTACCTGAACAATGTAAACCTGCGCATGAATGGGGTAATGAAAGTGATGGCAGTAGTAACCTGTTTACTGGCTCCGGCAACTGTTATCGGTGGTATATTCGGGATGAACTTTGATAAAATTCCCTGGCTTCACAACGATCGTGGGTTTTATGCAGCAGTAGGAGCAATGCTCATTATTCCTGTATGGATGATTGTAATGTTCAGGAAAAAGGGTTGGTTTTAATTATGCCAAAATATTTACTGCGTCAATTGCCTTTTGTAAACGTTCTTCATAATTACCACTGATATCTATCCAGGGCACTTGCTGGTTTATCATGATGTCTTTGTAATGATGGTATAATTTTTCTC
>JAYUBR010000410.1:0-1846 GCA_043740775.1 Ferruginibacter sp.
AACACAGAATTTAAGCCCCGCTTTTTACGCAGGTATTTAAACCTGGATGAACAAATAACCGGTGCTATCAGGCAATATGTTTCAGACATAAAAAGCAAAGATTTCCCCAACGAAAGCGAACAGTATTAATATCGAATTTTCTTAGCCACATAATTGACTGGCTTATACCAAAACAAATACCTTTGCCAAAAGAAAGAACCTGACAATGCAAATAAAAAATAACTGGACGCTTAGTGAGATAAAAGAAATTTATTACCGCCCCCTGCTGGACCTTATTTTTGATGCAGCAACCATTCACCGGGAAAATAAAGCCTATAGCGAAGTACAGATCAGCAGCCTAATTTCCATTAAAACAGGTGGCTGCAAGGAAGATTGTGCTTATTGTCCGCAAGCCGCCCGTTACAACACCGATATAGAAGTAGAGCCTTTAATGACTGTAGAAAAAGTTAAGGCAAGGGCCGCTGTGGCTAAGGCAAACGGTGCCTCACGGTTATGCATGGGTGCAGCATGGAGAGAAGTAAGGGATAACAAAGATTTTGACCGGGTGCTGGAAATGGTATCTGAAGTAAATGATATGGGGCTTGAAGTATGTTGCACATTGGGGATGCTTACCTATGAGCAGGCCGAACGCTTAAAGGAAGCTGGCTGTTTTGCCTACAACCATAATATTGATACCAGCAGCGATAACTATCAGAACATCATTACCACCCGTACCTTTGATGACCGCATCAACACCCTGAACAATGTGCGCAAGGCAAAGCTGAGCGTATGCTGTGGTGGCATTGTAGGATTAGGGGAAACAGACGATGACCGGATAAAAATGCTTCACACTTTATCAACCATGGAAACCCATCCAGACTCTGTACCCATCAACAGACTGGTACCGGTAAAGGGAACCCCCATGCAGGACAATGCCAGCGTACCTATTGATGAGATATTGAGAATGATCGCTACTGCAAGAATCATCATGCCAAAAAGTGTGGTACGCTTATCGGCCGGAAGAAATGAAATGAGTATTGCCGAACAGGCACTTTGTTTTATGGCAGGAGCCAATTCTATTTTTGCAGGCGAAAAATTATTAACCACTCCCAACCCGGATTTTGATACTGACATGCAAATGTTTACTATGCTGGGATTAACGCCGCGTAAACCTTTTAAAGAAACTGCATCCACTAACCAACCAGCAGAAATAACCGCTTAAGCTGTGACGACAAATCAATATTTTGACGCTGTTCTTCAGAACAAATTAGATGAGCGGATAGCAAACGGGCTTTACAGGAGCCTGGTACATGCCACAGATAAAACAGACTTTAGCTCCAATGATTATGTTGGATTTTCAAAATCCCTTTCAGCAAAAAATAATGCAATAGTAGCCCATGGTACAGGAGCAACAGGGTCAAGGTCCATAACCGGAAACTCTTTGCTGGCAGAAGCTACAGAGAAAATAATTGCACAATTTCATGGTGCAGAAGCGGCACTGATATTTAACTCTGGTTATATGGCCAATGTGGGTCTGTTCTCCTGCATAGCAGCCAAAGGCGACACGTTTATTTCTGACGAATACATACATGCAAGCATCATTGACGGTATGCGCCTGAGTTATGCAAACAGGTTAAGGTTTAAGCACAATGACCTCTGTGATCTTGAAAAAAAATTGGGACTGGCAACAGGTAAAAAAATTGTTTCTGTAGAATCCATTTATTCAATGGATGGTGATGAAGCGCCCTTAAAAGAGATAGCAGAACTATGTAAAAAATACCAGGCAATACTGATAGTAGATGAAGCACATGCCACCGGTGTATTTGGCGATAAGGGAGAAGGGCTTGTAAGTAAATATCACTTAACA
>JAYUBR010000411.1:0-6268 GCA_043740775.1 Ferruginibacter sp.
TATTAGTAGGCGGCGGCGGCAGAGAACACACACTGGCATGGAAAATTAACAAGAGTTCTTTATGCGACCATTTATTCATCGCCCCCGGGAATGCCGGCACTTCACAATTTGGAACCAATATACTTATTGGGGTAAACGATTTTGAAGGCCTGGCTGCTTTTTGTATAAACAATATAGTTGCCATGCTGATAGTGGGTCCGGAAGAACCATTGGTAAAGGGCATTTATAATTATTTTAAAAACCGGGCAGACACAGCTCACATACAGGTGATTGGGCCATCCAAAGAAGCAGCGCAACTGGAAGGCAGCAAGGCATTTGCCAAAGCATTTATGGAAAGGCATAATATTCCAACGGCTGCGTATAAAGAATTTGACGCAACCACTTTCGATGCCGGCATTCAATATATACGTAACCACCGGTTGCCAATAGTATTAAAAGCAGATGGACTTGCAGCAGGAAAAGGGGTAATCATTTGCAATAACCACATTGAAGCATTGGCCGAATTTCAGTTGATGATACAACATGCTAAATTTGGCGAAGCCGGAAAAAGAGTGGTAATAGAACAATTTCTGGATGGCATTGAAGTAAGTGTTTTTGTATTGACAGATGGTAAAAATTTTGTGGTATTGCCGGAAGCGAAAGATTATAAAAAAATTGGCATGGGAGATACAGGACCTAATACAGGCGGTATGGGAGCCGTTAGCCCGGTACCTTTTGCAGATGCAGCTTATATGGAAACTGTTACCGAAAAAATTATTAAACCTACCATTGAAGGTTTGCAAAAAGAGTCGCTGGATTACAAAGGATTTGTTTTTATTGGTTTGATAAATGTAAAGGGGGAACCTTTTGTGATAGAGTATAATTGCCGACTGGGAGATCCGGAAACGGAAGTAATTATTCCAAGAATTGAAAACGACCTGGTGGAAATTTTATCAGCTACGGCACGGCAACGGTTAAACGAAATTAGTATCGTAACCAGCAAACAGCATGCAGTAACAGTAATGGCTGTTAGTGGTGGTTATCCCAATGAGCACGAAACCGATAAAGTTATTACAGGCCTTACGGATACCCTGCTGGAAGGTACTATCATTTTTCATGCAGGTACAAAGCAGCAAGGCGATGATATACTTACTAATGGCGGGCGTGTTTTAGCGGTTACTTCTTTTGGTGAAAGCCTTGCTGAAGCAGCAGAGCAGTCCAATTATATGCTGGAACAAATTCATTTTGACGGTATGTATTACCGGGAAGATATCGGCTTTGAATTCAGGTAATTTACAATGCAGGCATAATTATTGCCTGATGGAACAGAACTTTTGATAAAGCAGTTTACCTGCTTTATTGATTAACTAAACAAGTTAGCAGAGCGCTTTGCAGGCAAGGTTTTCATGGTTGTTGCATCATAAAAACCTTTCCGTAAAATATTGAAAAATAAAGTATTTGTCATTGTTAATTCAAATAAATTAGTTCAACTTTGCGTTCATTATCTTACATTCTTTTTTCTCTATAACAAATTATGGGTCTTTTTAATTTTTTCACTCAGGAAATTGCCATGGATTTGGGCACTGCAAATACCCTGATAATCTTTAACGATGAAGTTGTTGTAAACGAACCTTCCATTGTTGCCCTTGACAGAAACAATCCTAAAAATATTTTAGCGGTGGGTAAAAAGGCATTAATGATGCACGAAAAAACCCATGAAAGCATACGTACGGTGCGTCCTTTAAAAGATGGTGTGATAGCCGATTTTAATGCCGCAGAATTAATGATACGGGAAATGATCAAAATGATCTATCCCAAAAAACCTTTATTTGCCCCAAGCTGGAGGATGATGATTTGCATACCCAGCAGTATTACTGAAGTTGAAAAACGTGCGGTAAGAGACAGTGCCGAACAGGCAGGTGCCAAAGAAGTATATCTTTTGCACGAACCGATGGCAGCGGCACTTGGTATTGGGATTGATGTAGAAGAACCCGTAGGTAATATGATCATTGATATCGGCGGTGGTACTACCGGCATTACTGTAATAGCATTGGCAGGTATTGTGTGCGATCAGAGTATTCGTATTGCCGGAGATGAATTTACAGCCGACATAATGGAAGCGCTTCGCCGTTACCATAGTTTACTTATTGGCGAACGCACAGCAGAACAAATAAAGATACAGGTAGGTGCTGCCATGAAAGATCTTGAAAATCCACCGGATGATATTCCGGTAAATGGCCGTGACCTTGTAACCGGTATTCCTAAACAGGTGATGGTTAGTTTTCAGGAAGTGGCAGAAGCATTGGATAAGAGTATTTTTAAAATTGAAGAAGCCATCTTAAAGGCATTGGAAACAACTCCACCGGAACTGGCTGCAGATATTTACCGTCGTGGTTTATACCTTACCGGAGGCGGCGCTTTGCTGCGGGGTTTGGATAAACGCATTGCCGCAAAAATAAAATTACCGGTACATGTTGCAGACGATCCGTTGAAAAGCGTGGTAAGAGGTACTGGTATTGCCCTTAAAAATTACGACAAATATCCTTTTGTTATGCGTTAACCACGCTTACCATTTTATGTTGAATTATCTTTCACCGTTCGTGAGTTTAAGTTCTTTTGTTTTGAAAACTGTGCTACATATCATATACTCAAATTGCTCTCCTGTTGAGAGATTTGGAGGAATGCTTCATGCGTAATATCTTTCTCTTCATCCGCAGGTATTTTAATTTTATTGTGTTCCTGTTGTTACAGGGGTTTTGCGTTTATTTGATCGTTCATTATAACCGCTATCATAATGCTATAGCCTCTGTCTACATGAATGAAATCACCGGCAGAATCAACGAACAATACAATAAAGTAGATTACTACCTGCAGTTAAAAAAAGCCAATCAGCAATTGGTAAAAGACAATGAGCGTTTGCGCAATTCCCTGAAATCCAATTTTGAAACACCGGATACAACCCTAAAAATTATTACCGATTCTATTCCTTACGATACGTTAGGGAATCATCGTAAGTGGGTGTACCAGGCCGCCAAAGTGGTGTCTAATTCTGTTAGTGCCCAAAATAATTTTATCGTTTTAGGCCGCGGTGCCGCCCAGCAATTAAAAAAAGATGAGGGCGTGATTGATTCTAATAACGGCGTGGTGGGCATTGTAACAGACGTTAGTGAAAATTATGCGGTAGTAATGAGCCTGCTGCACAAAGACAGCCGGATAAATGCATTGCTTAAAAACGATCCGCAGGGCGGTGGTACCATTGTGTGGGATGGTAAGGAACCCAATTATCTTTCCATGATTAATGTAAGAAAAAGTGTAAAAGTGGCCAGAGGCGACACCGTATTTACCAGTGGCATCACTACTACTTTTCCGTATGGTTTAATGATTGGTACCGTAGACCAGGTAATGCCTGAAAAAAGTACTAATAACTACATCATCAAAATAAAATCGACTGCTAATTTTTATAATCTTCAATACGTGTATGCCATTGATAATTATCAGAGGGAAGAGATTAATAAGTTAGTGGAAAAAACAAAAACCAAGATCAATAATTAATTGCCCGGGCAGCAACTATGAGCACACTGGTTAAAAATATTCTGCGTTTTATTTTACTGATACTGGTACAATTTTTTGTACTGGACAGGGTACACCTTAGCTATATGGTAACGCCCTATATTTATATTTTATTTATTTTCTGGATGCCTTTTAAGTTTAGCCGTACCCTGCAAATGATACTGGCATTTTTACTGGGTTTTGCATTGGATAGTTTTCACCACAACCCCGGCTTTCATGCTGCGTCCTGTGTGCTGATTGCCTATGTGCGTCCTTTCATAATCAATATTATGATACCACACGAAGGTTCAGAAACCAATTACGAAGAACCTTCTTTAAAAAGCATGGGTGGCTTTATGCCCTATATGATATATGCCGGCGTATTAACCCTGCTGCACAACACCTGGTTGTTTTTGCTGGAAGCCCTGCAGTTTGGAAATTATTGGGAGTTCATTATCAAAACATTGTTTTCAACCCTCATCAGCCTGGTATTAATCGTTATTGCAGAATTGCTGTTTTCAAGAAAACAAAAATTCAGAACCAACACGGTATAATGGCTTATTCTTTAAAGTCTTATTTTATTTAGCCCAACTATAGTTTAAATTTGGTAAGTGCGCCGGTATTGAAATATAATAAACAACAAATTAAACCATAAAAATTGTCCGTTTTTAACCAGTCCCGTCAAAATGTAATTCGCTTAACCTTTGCCTTTATGTTTGTTGTTATCATTGCAAGGCTTTTTTCCCTGCAGGTAATTTCATCCAAATATAAAATAATGGCCGACGACCAGGGCAAATTCAGGAAGGTGGTTTATCCCGATAGGGGCATTGTGTACGACCGCCACAATAAAGTGCTGCTGCAAAATACGACCATTTCCGATCTGATGCTGTCACCCAATAAATTAAAAGGTGTTGACACTTTTGCCATGTGCAAAATTTTACAAATTGATACTGCTCAGTTTAATAAAAGAGTAGTGGACCTGATTATTAAAAACGGCAGAACCCGGCCATCTGTTTTTGAAGCATTGCTAAGCGATTCAAAAATGGCCATGCTCAATGAAGTAATGTACAAGTTTGCGCCTGCCTTTTATTTGCAGGAACGTTCTGTAAGAAGTTACCCATATGACGCAGCCGCCAATGTGCTGGGTTATACCGCGGAAGTAGATACCAATTTTTTAAAAAGACATAAAGACGAAGGTTATGTTTCCGGCGACTATGCCGGCCAGACGGGTATAGAACGCACTTATGAAAAAGTACTGATGGGCGAAAGAGGTATTGAATACTGGAAAAGGGATAATAAAAACCGCCTGACTGAAAAATTAGAGAACGGTAAGTTTGATACGGCCGCTATTGCAGGCCAAAATATGCATACTTCCATTGACATTGAATTGCAGGAATTGGGTGAAAAACTGATGCAAAATAAATTAGGTTCTATCGTAGCCGTTGACCCCAGAACCGGTGGTATACTTGCAATGGTAAGTGCGCCAACATACAAGCCAAAATTTCTTTCAGGCAGTGGAAGGCGAAAGCATTTTTCAGAACTTTTTTTGAATCCGGCCCTGCCATTGTTAAACAGAACGGTGAGTGCAACCTATTCTCCGGGGTCAACTTTTAAAACGCTACAGGCATTGATAGGTCTGCATGAAGGTGTTATCAATACTCATTTTAAAGTAGCCTGTTCAGGAGCCTTTTATGGTTGCGGCACAGGCAAGCCAAAATGTTTAGATAAAGGTGTTTTTGATTTGCGTGGGGCTATTACTGTGTCTGACAATACTTATTTCGCCACAGTTATGCAAAAAGTGATCAACAATCCGAAATACCCCACTATTGACAGTAGTCTTTCCAACTGGGACAGGTATATGTATGCCTTTGGTCTTGGACATAGATTGGGTGTAGACGTGCCCGCAGAAAAAAAGGGATTTATTCCAACTGCGGCTTATTTCAACAGTCCAAAAAGATATGGGGAAGGCAGATGGAACTATTGCAATTTTGTTTCTGTGAGTATAGGGCAGGGTGAAGTAAATGTTACTCCTTTACAGGTTGCCAACGAGATGGCTTATATTGCCAATAAAGGCTGGTATAAAACTCCGCATGTAGTTGATTCTATTGAAGGAGGCGACAAATTTGATATGTTGGCAGCCTTTAAAGAAAAACACAATGCCATTGATATTCCAGACAGTGTTTTCGAGGCGGTTCACGATGGAATGGAGGGGGTGGTAGAAAGAGGTACCGGTTTAGGAGCCAAAGTAGAAGGGATCACCATTTGTGGTAAAACAGGTACAGTTGAAAATTATATTGGCCTGGTAAAACAACCTAACCATGCTTTCTTTTGTGGCTTTGCACCAAGGGATAATCCGAGAATCGCTATTATGTGTGTAGTAGAAAACAGCGGAAAATTTGGGGGTACTTATGCGGCACCCATTGTTGGGCTGATGATTGAAAAATATTTAAAAGATTCAATTACGGGCACAGCAAGGCTGGCACAAATTGAACAGTTGTCTAATCTTAATTTGATACCCGCCCGTATTTATGCTGCTTTAAAAACCCAGGACTCATTACGCCATTTGAAAGATTCAGCTTACCTCGTTGCAAAAGGCTATCTTAAAGGGATAAAAGATACCATTGAGCTGGAACAGGATGATGAATCAGATTTATTAGATAAAATGAAGAAGGAAACTGATACAACTATCAAAAAAGAATTACCAAAAAAGGATAGCAATAATAACCGGCCTGTAATAAAA
>JAYUBR010000412.1:0-1843 GCA_043740775.1 Ferruginibacter sp.
CGGTCATAAGATAAGCTATTGGTAGTGCGGTTCAGGGCACCTTCCGCAAAAGTGGGCGATATAATTTTATTGGAAAAAGTTGCATTATCTGCCCCTACATTCGATTTAAAAAATAAATTTTTAATTGGCTGAATTTCTACAAAAATATTTCCGAATGTACTAAGGCGGTTGGCATTGTTCCATTTAGCCAGGTCCTGCATGTGTAACGGATTATTTCTGTCAGAATAACCTGCGCCTAATTCGCCTGCGTATGTGGCACCATCTTTTTGATATACCGGAATGGTAGGCGCTAACGTAACTGCCAGAAATGTGGTAGAAGCTCCACCCAAATCCCTTGCCGTTAAGGTTTCATCGGAGTTGGCCACCCGTAAATTAAGGCCAAAAGTAACCCTGTCATTAAAAGAACGGGTGATGGCATTGATGCTTCCACTCAAACGCTTGTAGCCTGTAAATCTCAACATCCCTGTATTTTTAAGATAGCCGATATTCATTTCTACCGATGAATTTTTATTACCCGCCGAAACAGTTAAACTTGTGTTTGTTACCAAACCCTTTTTATACATTACGCTTTGCCAGTCGGTATTGCCCGCAGGTGTATTTAGATCACCGCCTACCAAAGGTTTTACTGTTACACCATTCAACACCGGCTTATCAAAGTCGTTATTCCAGTCAAACCCGTAAATGTCACCATAGCCTCCAGTTGGGTCCTGCCGGTCGTTTACGGAAGCCTGCCACAAAGCCTTGCCCCTGTCTAATGAGTTCAGCATTTTAAACCGCATGGATTTTTCTGACTGGGATGCTATACTGCTGTTCAATTGAAAATTGACTTTACCATTCGTATTGCCCCCGCTTTTTGTAGTTACAATTATAACTCCGTTGGATGCCCTTGCACCATAAATAGATTCTGCAGAAGCATCTTTTAAAACCTGCACTGAAGCAATACTTGCCGGGTCCATATTTTGAAACACTTCAGGCCTTGTAGTGGCTATCCCGTCTATAATGTACAGTGGGTCATTATTTCCAAGTGTGTTGGCGCCACGTATCAGTATTTTACTGTTGGAGCCGTTTGGCGAACCATCTTTTTCTATGTACAGGCCTGCCACACGCCCCTGCAGTGCCTGCATGGTATTGCCGGAACTGTTGTTTTTAACCGCAGTTAAATCTACCACCGCAACTGCGCCGGTTAAATCTTTTTTCTTTTGGGAAGTGTAACCAACTACAACCACCTGCTCAATGTCGGTTATACCGGCCTCCATTTCAACAGATGTATTTTGAGTGTCGCCCGTAATTTTGATGCTTACAGGTTTCATCCCTACAAAAGAAAATATCAGGGTTTCTCCTTTAGCCACATCAATTGAATAGGCTCCTGCGTTATTGGTAACTACAGTTTTATTTTTTGTATGCACCGTTACGCCCGAAAGGGGAGCCTTGTCGGCCTTATTGGTAACGACCCCCGTAATGGTCTTTTGCTGGGCAAAAGAAAACATTGCCAGCAATAATAGTGGCAATAAAAAAAACGCTTTCCTCATAATTTAAATTTTAATTGTTTAATAATTAGTAGCAGCCAAATCGTATTGTTAATAAAAAAATCCATTTTAATTTTCAGAAAGCTTCTTTTACTTTTGTTTCAAAAGTTTTGTTTTCTTTCATCAGTTTCGCTTCCAGCTCTTCAAGCGATACACCTTTTGTTTCAGGCATTTTGGTGAGTACCCATATCAACTGCAACATCATCATCACTGCAAAAAATGCAAAAATTGGCCAGGGATTATCTTTAAATATTCCATTTTTATCATCTAAAAAAACAGGCGTTATCAGTGTAATAATGGCTGCAAAAACCCAGTGA
>JAYUBR010000413.1:0-6262 GCA_043740775.1 Ferruginibacter sp.
GCCACACTGCGGTAATTAATACCGCTGTTTCCGCTCTGGGTAATTTTAAATTCAAGGATTAATTCAAAGTCGGATGGATTACCGCCCTGCCAGATGATGAATGAATTGGTTTTTAAAAGTGTAGCAGCCGTAATTTCTCCCACTAAATTGCCATTTTCCACTCTCCAGTATTGTAGATCTCCCTCCCAGCCATTGAGCGTTTTACCATCAAATATTTTAACAAAGCCATCGTTATTTTGATGGATGTTGTTGGATACATGGCAACTGCCTGTTATTAAAATAACGGGAAATAATACCCCCATTATTATGAGGAGTGAAATAAATTTAAAGTTAATTTTATTTCGCATTTTCAGGTAAGTTACTGTTTAAATTTTTTGCTGTTATCAATTAAATATATTTACCTCTTCTATAAAAACTGTAACATAAAACTCCTCTATTTTTATTTTGTCACCAATGTTCAGTAGGCTCTTAAGTTGGCTTCATTCGAACATTGGTGACAAAATAAAAAATCTACATTTGCTGAAACTATTTTTGATAGCTTCATCCATCCCTTCTAATATTTTGGATTCTGTACCAGTTTATCATTTTTATTTACTTCCCCTCTGCTAATTGGAAAGAAATACGACTTATCAAGCCATGCTCCAAGTTGAATTTCTACTGGGGTAATGGTTGGAATAGCCGCTGTTGTATGATCAGAATTTAATGGGTATAAAACGGTAACTCCGTGCATTGGATGATAAGCCTGGTCAGCTATTAACCAACGGCGAACATCAAAAAACCGTTGATTTTCATAGGCCAGTTCAACACGCCTCTCATTGCGGTAACGCTTTTTCAATGAATTTCCTGATTCAGTAACCTCCGGCATGCCAGCCCTCTTCCGTATCATATTGATATAAGTACGGGCTTCGGCATCTTCACCCAGTTCAATACATACCTCGGCATAATTCAGCAATATTTCGCCATACCTGAAATAACGCCAGGTTAAATCCTGGGCAGAGGCTTGTATATCAACAGTGGGATCCAGGTATTTGCGCATGGTTGCACCGGTGGTATTATTGTTCCATGAATTGGCAATGCTATTACGGGAATCCAGCCCATATACAAAAGTCTTTGTACTGGTGGCATTATCCCATTTTTCCCAGGTACCTACCTGCATAACTCCTACCGGATCAACCCCGGTTAAATCTGCGGGCCGTTGTCTCCATTTTGCCCCTTCGTACAATATGGACGCATAAAAACGGGGATCTCTATTTTTATAGGGTTCTGCAGCATGCGCAGGGTTACTTCTGTTAAACGGGGTGCCGTCAGCCATTTCATAATCTTCAACCAATTCGTTAACGGCACCAACGCCGCCATTACCATACCAGCCATTAGGTGTAACATCCCAGCCATTAACGCCCTGGCCTACTGAAGCTGCAAAAAACCTTACAAAAATATCTTCGCCGCTTTGTCTTGATGTAAAAAGTTCGGAATAATTCTGAGAAGTATTTTCTCCCGGAGCCGGGGTTCCCTTATACAAACTGTACGCATTCATATCCATTACTGCTTTAGCAGCATCTTTAGCGGCCTTCCAGCGGGCGGCAGCATCGCCGGAAGTATAACCCAATAATTCAGGATTTGAATAACCAGTTGTTACAAGACTATTTTTCTGAGGGTTGTGTAAATCACTGGCAGCATAAAGCAACACCTTGGCTTTAAGGGCTAAAGCAGCACCTTTTGTTGCACGGCCATTGTTATTACCACTATTTGATAGTGGTAATAACAATGCAGCTTTATCACATTCGTCCACAATAAATTTTACACATTCTTCATACGTATTACGTGGTGCACTAAAACTGTCCGTTAACCCGTATACTTTAGTAATGATGGGCACCCCTCCATAGTAACTGATTAGATTGTGGTAATCCCATGCTCTTAAAAAAGTAACTTCTCCCATCATCCTGTCTTTTTGTGTCTTTCCATCAATCAGCGTTTCATCAAACTTAACAGTACCCACTTTTTCGAAAAATGTATTGCAGGATCTTATGTCTGAATAATTGCCATCCCAGTTACCCCAGTTTGCATTATCCGATGTTATCATGCTATTGCCAATGTCAAAACTAGCTTCCTGGCGGCTTCGGGATTCATCCACATTACCCGCATTCATATCCCAACCCCAACCAATATTCCCATAAATATTATTGACAAAAAGCTCCGTTAAAACAGGATCCGTCCAGACATTGGCATCAGAAAATTTATCCAGCGGGCTTGTTTCAAGAAAATCTTTTTTACAAGAAAAAGATATTATCACTAAAGCAATGAATACAATTGCTTTAAATTTATTTATTTGAATTCGCATTTTCTTAATTTTTAAAATGTTATTGATACACCTGCATTATAAACTTTCATTAGCGGATAAACCTGACTGTTTACCCATATAGAGTTATCATCGTTATTAGGTGATTCTGGATCCCAATCTACCATCGGGGTTACCGTAATAAGATTTGCTCCACTTACATAAACCCTGAAAGCACTGATACCCATTCTTTTGATCAATTTATTAGGCAGGTTATATCCGATTTCTATATTTTTAAGCCTTGCATAATCACTTTTTCTAACCCAATAAGTGTTATTAGGAGCGCCATCTGTCATCCAGTATTCCTTACTCCGGTTCCATGTTCTTGGCTTGATTGCATTTATATTGTCTTTAGTCCAGCGGCCGGTAACATCATCCATCAGGAAGTTGCCTGCTTCACCTGAGAAAGTTCTGTAAGATCTTTCAGCACCTGCAGCACCTTGTATAAGAGCAGAAATATAAAAATTCTTATACCCTAAATCCATACTAAAACCGCCTGTAAAAGTGGGTATATCCGTTTTATAATCTCTTACCTGATCTAAGCCATCTATTTTACCATCGTTGTTTACGTCTTTAAATATGATGTCGCCTGCTCTTGCTCCTGCCCAATGCGGATATTTATCTACAGCTCCCTGGTCTTTAAATATTCCTATTGCCTGGTAGTACAATTGTGAATTCATTGGATGGCCGGTAGATTGCTGGTAACCAGGAATGCCTGGTGTTTCATCCCAGAATAAAATTTTATTTTTAGAGTAAGCGCCATTTACAGAAAGGGCATACGTAAAGTCGCCTATTTTGTTGTTGTAACCTACCTGAATTTCGAATCCACGGTTAGCAACTCTACCCAAATTTTCCTGAGGCAGTGTTAAGCCGGTGGAACTGGGTACGGAAGCATTTCTCCACCATAAAATATTGCTGCGGAGATTGTAGAAATAATCGAAGGAAAAAGAAAGCTTATTATTCAGCATCTGACCATCAAAACCAATATTGGATTGATTCGCTATTTCCCAGGTAACACGCGGATTTGGAGTAACGCCTGCTGCTACCTGATTTACCTGTGTATTTTGATTAAAAACATAAGTGCCGCTATAGCTGTAAGTAGAAAGGTATTGATAAGGGGTAATGCGATCATTACCAGTTTTACCCCATGATCCACGGATTTTTAACTCATTAATAAATGAAAGATTATTTTTCCAGAAATTTTCCTTAGATATTCTATACCCCAATGAAACGCCCGGGAAAAAACCAAATCGTTTATTTGCCGGAAAGATATAAGACCCGTCATATCTGAAAACAAACTCTGCAAGGTATTTTCCGAGATAGTTATAATTTAAACGGCCAAAATAATTTAACCTGGCATTGGTAGAGGCATAGCCACTATTATCTTTTAACAAATTACCTCCTGCATCCAACTGGTCAATTGCAGTAGAAGCAAAATATCTGCGAAATGCCTGGAAATTCATTATGTCCCCGGTTTGCTTTTCCGTACCGAGCAATACCTTAATGTTATTGTCTTTTATATTGGTTTCATAATTGATCAACGCATTAAGTGTTGTTCTTTGGGTATTTGTAAAAGACTGTCTAAGTCTTGGTTCGGCAAACCCTCTTTTGCCGGCCACGAGAACTGGCACTTTATCAACATCATAAGTTGTACGATCCCAGGTATACAAATACCATGGCTTCTGAAATAGTTTACGGGTCTGAATATTTTTATCGACAGAAGCATTCGCTGTAACTGACAACCCTTTTACCCAGGGAATATTGATATCCAATTTTACATTGCTCTGCATAATGTATGCTATATTCTTGTCGTATCCTGTTGCATCTGTAACAATAACTGTTGAGTTAGCTCCATATTCTACATCAGGTCCGGGAAGGCCATTTGGCCATTTTGCGGGCAGGTAAGGGTATGCCCTGTTCATAGCCCAAAAAGGATTTAAAGCTCCTTCGCCTGTAATCCCTGAAAAATTCCTGTTTTCCTGGTTTCCCTGCAGATCAAATGCTAAATGGATGTCTTTAGAAATTTTTGCATCAATATTTGTACGGAAGTTATACTGATGATAATTGGTAGCGCTGTTATAGTACATCCCATCCTGGTAGTTTCCTCCTGCTGAAAGCAAATATTTTATAGCTTCCGATCCTCCCCTTACTGAAATATTAGCGTAACGTTGGGCAGATTGTGGTTTAACCGTTGCTTTAAACCAGTCTGTATTTGGATATAACCAAGGATCAGAACCGTCCTTGTATTTTTGAATTTCTTCCGCTGTATATCTTAAAGGTTCATTTGCATATTCTTTAATTTCGTTGATCATCTGTGCATAATTTGCTGCATCAGCCATTTTTGGAAGTACAGTGGGTGCAGTTAAGCCGCTGTGAAGATTAACCTGTACCTGCGGTTTTCCTGTAATTCCACGCCTTGTTGTAACCAGTATAACTCCATTTGCTGCCTGGGCACCATATATGGCAGCGGAAGCATCTTTTAACACAGTGATGTTTTCAATATCTGCAGGATCAAGGCGATCAATACTACGGTTTACGATACCGTCAACAACAATAAGCGGAGAATTATCACCTAGGGTATTTGCCCCCCTTATTCTTAATACGGAGCCGTCATTTCCAGGTTCGCCTGTTCGTGTAACAGCTACCAAACCAGGTAAACGCCCGGACAATGAATTAGTAACATTCGATAAAGGAGATTTTTGTAATGCACTTCCCTTAACTGCCGACACAGAACCGGTTAATGTTGCTTTTTTAGTGGTACCATACCCTACTACCACTACATCATTTAAAGTAGAGGTTGTTGCTGTAAGTTTTACAGCCAGCAACAATCCATCTTTATCAGCTATAATTCGTTTTTCTTCATAACCAACAACAGAGATTAATAAAGTAGCTCCCTTATTTACCTGTAGTGTAAAAGATCCGTTGGCCTGGGTAGTAATACCTGTACCCTGACCTAATACTGATATAGATACATCCGGTATCGGTACATTATTTTCTGATAAAACACTCCCGCTAACAGTAATTTTTTGCTGAGCAAAAGAAGTAAAAGGGAGGAGAAGAAAAAAGGATATCAAGCAAAGCTTAATACCTGGAGGTAAACAACAGAATTGTTTTTTTAACATGGCAGGCTGTTTTTTATGGTTAAGGAAAAAAGTTTAAACAACTTCGTTAATAGCTGAATATTACACAATGTATAGATGAAATGTTTATCAACTGTCCTGAACTGTCTGTCTTTAAAAAAGACAGACTATTTATTTTGGAATAAATAGTTATTTCGAAAGCCTTGCATTATATAAGTGTGGGATAGAAAATAAATAGGTCAATAGCTACAGATGCAATCAATGTTGGTGTATAAATTTTGCAAAGAGGGAGGTAATTTTAAGTGCTAAGTTGAATATGGATAGACGCCTTTTTCAGCTAAAGTGTTAACGCTTTTTTGAAGAAAAAATTGATAAAAAAAGCAGGCTGTTAATGAAATAATAGCGTGTATATTTCAGTATATATTAATCGCCTTAAAAGATGAGATCGATATTCTTACAGATTACATAAAAAAATCCCCCAATAAAATTGGGGGATTTCAAATACTATTAAGGTTTGATTAAGCTACTTCTGCTTTCATCATTTTTGAAACCTTCTTTCTTTCATCTTCATCTAAAATAACTTTGCGCATGCGGATATTTTTTGGTGTTACTTCTATGCACTCATCCTGCTGGATATACTCCATACATTCTTCCAGGGTGAACTGCCTTTTTGGTATTACACGAACTGAATCATCTGTACCACTTGCACGCATATTGGTCAACTGTTTTTTCTCTACCACGTTTACTACCAGGTCACCTGGTTTAGTGCTTTCACCAATTACCTGGCCAACATAAATTTCATCTGTTGTATCAATAAAGAAAGAACCCCTGTCCTGTAATTTATCAA